>JAYVDT010000081.1:0-6863 GCA_043749265.1 Rhodanobacteraceae bacterium
GGCCACCCGCCCTTCGGCCATGCTGGCGAACGAGCTCTCGACCGCCGCCTCCAGGTCCATGGGCTGCGTTTTGACCATAATCTGCACGCACTCCGCATCGTCGAGCACTTTGAGCAGCGCTACGCTGCCCATCGCGGACTCAATCTGACTCTCGGCGTCCGCGAGGGCATCATCAAGCACTCCCGCGACTACACGGAAGAGGAGCATCCGGAACTTGCACTCTACTTGCTCAATCAGGCGCCGCCGCTCGAAGCCCAGATCATCGACCTCGCAGACGAGATCGCATACCTAACTGCCGACCTCGACGACGGAGTCGAATCGGGCCTGCTGGAGATCAGCCATATCACCCAGCATGTGCAAATTCTGAAGCGTTGTTTTGCCCGCGTCCAGGCCGATCACCCTGGCGTAGATGAGAAGTACCTCTTCCATGAAGCCCTGCAATGGATGCAGAGTCTGCTGACGAACAACCTTATCACCAACACACGCGCCAATCTCGAAGCCAATTCCCTACGCACCCTGGCTGACATCCGGGCCTTTCCGGCTCGGGTAGCGACGTTTTCGCCGATAGTAGAAGCCGAGCGCCTGCAGGAGAAAAAGTACCTCTACGACACGCTCTACACCTGCCCCGCGCTGACACTTGAGCACGACAAGGCGGAAGAAGTCGTCTCGCAGCTATTCGACTTCTGGGTGGAGAACCCCGGTGAACTGCCCGAAAGTTACCTGCCTGACATCAACGCCGACGGAATCCCACGCGTCGTCGCAGACTACATCGCCGGCATGACCGACGCGTACATCCTGCTGCAGTATGCGTCTGTCAAGCGACGCCCGCGGCTGATGGTGCGTTAGAGAACCAGCCCGCCCGTCAGGCTTGTCACCTTGGCGACCTCGTGTGTGATGCACCAGCGCCGCAGGTTCGTGGCGATGTTCTCCACCGCGCGCGGATCGGCGTAGCTCGCTGTGCCGACCTGCACAGCGGTTGCACCGGCCAGCATGAACTCAACGGCATCTTCGGCGCGGAGAATCCCACCCATACCGAGGATGGGGATCTTCACCGCCTTGGAAGCCTCATAGACCATGCGCACAGCGATTGGCTTGATGGCGGGGCCGGAGAGTCCTGCGGTGACGTTTGCAATGCGGGGGCGGCGTGTCTCCGTGTCGATCGCCATGGACAGGAACGTGTTGACCAGCGACAGTGCCTGCGCGCCCGCGTCAGCAGCCGTGCGGGCCATCTGCGCGATGGATGTCACGTTGGGTGAGAGCTTGACGATCATTGGTCGTTTGGAGATCCGGGCGGTGTTCTCGACAAGTTCAGCGAGCAACCTGGGGTCGGTGCCGAAGACCATGCCTCCGTGCGTGGTATTCGGACATGAAGCGTTGAGTTCGTACATCGCAATACCAGGCGTGTCGTTCAGCTTTTGAACGACCTCCAGGCAGTCCGCGATGGTGAAGCCAAAAACGTTGGCGATAACCACCGCGCCGGGAATCCCCCGCAGCCGCGGCATCTTGTTCTCCACGAAGGCCTCGACGCCCATGTTCTGCAGACCGATGGCGTTCATCATCCCGGATGCCGATTCGATGATGCGCGGAGTCGGGTTACCTGCCATCGGCTTCGCAGACAGGCCCTTGGTCACGAAGGCACCGATGCTCGAAAAAGCTACGAGTTCTTCGAATTCGACGCCATAGGCGAAAGTGCCGCTCGCAGCGATTATCGGCGAAGCAAGCTCAATTCCCGCGACGGTGACGCGCATGTCTGGTACTTTGGGCGGCTTTGGGTCTTTACCTTCATCCATCCCTGAATTGTAGGGCTTCGCAGCCGACTTCACTACTGACCCGGTTTCAACGCAAACGTAAGCACCCGACCCACCGCCGCAGAGGGCCGGTTGACCCGCAGCAGCGAAGCAAAAGTAGCCGCAATGTCTACTGGCTCAACGGCTTCATGGTAAATTCCGGGAACGAACGGAGCGCCGAAGAACGCAAGCGGCACGTGCCGATCATACGAGTAAGGCGTGTAGTGGTTGGTGCCGGTTGCTGAAGCCTGGGCGTACATTCCCGGCGTCAGCATGACGAACCAACCACCGTTGGGGGAGTAACTGTTCAGAACCAGCTTTCCTTCCTGGGTCGCTGGCACCACACCGGCGCGCATATCTGTTTTGGTGTAAACCGCTTGCAGCGCTGCCCGCACGGGCAGGCGAATAGCGCCGCCGGAGACGGTTGGCAAGGAGGATTCAAAGGCTTTTGGCAGCAGCTCCGCCACGGCCTTCTCAGCAGTCTCTTCGGAGATCTTGAGCGCGGAGAAGGTCTCGGCGTCAAGGGTTAGGTAGGGTAGTTCGCTGTCGCGCAGGAAGGTGATCTTCTCGCCGGGAGTGAAGCGTGCGTTCAGACCGATCTCCAGCGCGTCCATCACCTTGGGTAAGCTGAACTGCTCAGCCGCCATTCGTGAAGCGGCAGCGCCCGCAATCGTGGGCCCGATGCCGTGGTCGCCCGTGAGCGCTATCATCACGTTGGCCAGTCCGCCGTCCACGTGCTTATCGAGGTAGGTGAAGAAGCGGTCGAGATCCACATCGACGGCGTCGATCATGGCGCGCTGTTCCGGTGCGTCGGGGCCGACTTTGTGGCCGAGAATGTCAGTCGACGAGATGCTGACTGTCAGGACGTCGGTAGTGTCGCGCTGGCCCATCTTCTCACTCGCCACGAGCGTCTCGGCGAAGTCAAGCAGGTAGCTCACGCTGGCGGGGCTGGCGCCTGCATCGTCATAGAAGAAGCCTTTCCGTGCATTGGCTTCCTTGGCGGCCTGCTCGGTGCGTCCGCTGGCGTTGAAGGTCTTGACCCACAGCGGAAGATCTGCGCCCCAGTAGGTGGACGAGACGAAGTGCCCCGACGCATGGTCGAGCCAGAAGGCGCCGTTGGAGGCGTGGCCTGAGGTCAGGATGGCGGCACGATCCTTGAGGGAGATGCCGTAGAGTTTCGACGCGCCACGCGTGGCCATGACGACTTCATCGCCGAGCGTGGAGGCCATCTCATTGCGGGGCGAGGTGCCGATATCGGCAGAGGTATGGTCGCCCACGATCTCGTAGCGCTCATCTTCTACGGAACTGACGGGATGCTGCTGAGAACGGCTGGTATCCCACCACTGGTTCAACTGGATGCCATGGCCAGCCGTGTAGGCACCCGTGCCGATGGTGGAGTGGCCGGGTGCGGTCATGGTGTTGGCGTAGTTGTAGTAGCAGTCGGTGAAGTAAGCGCCGCGCTGGAGGAAGAGATTGAAGCCTGAGGGTGTCTTGAAATCGTCGCGATAGCGGTCGAGGTAGTCGCCGCGGAACTGGTCGATGACGAGGATAACGACGAGTTTCGGGCTTGCGTGGTAGGCGTCGGCGCGGGCGGGAAAAGTGCAGGAGGCGGCGAGCAGCGCGACGAGCGCAGTGGAGAAGGACTTACGCAGAAATTCAGAACGCATACCCCAGAGGGTACACGGGTAATGTTTCAGAACGTAAGGATTTGCAGCAGAAGATAGAATGAAGGACGATGCTGGATCTGAATTTTGTAAGAGCAAATATTGAGCAGGTCGAGGCGAAGCTCCGCTCGCGCGGCATGGACACGCATTCCGCGCTGAGCGGGTTTACGGAAGTGGACACTCGTCGGCGCGAGGCGATTACGCAGGTTGAGACGCTGAAGGCAGAGCGAAACCGCCTGACTGCGGAGATCCAGTCGCTGCGCAAGAGTGGCGCGGACGCGAGTGTTCCCACCGAGCAGACAAAACAGTTGAAGGCGGCGGGCGAAAGGCTGGAAGCGGCCGCGGCTGAGGCAGAAGAAGCGCTGCGAGAGATGATGCAGACATTGCCGAACCTGCCGATGGATTCTGTTCCAGAAGGTCGCAGCGAGCACGACAACGTCGTTGAAAAGACGTGGGGCGTGCAACCGACGTTCGACTTCCCGGCCCGTCCGCATTGGGAGATTGGTGAGGCGCTGGGTATTTTAGATTTCGAGCGAGCTGCCAAGATTTCGGGTTCCCGCTTTACGATTCAATTCGATCAGGGCGCCAGGCTGGAGCGGGCGTTGGCCAACTTCATGCTCGACCTGCACACCCACGAGCATGGCTACACCGAAGTACTTCCGCCGACGATGGTCAATTCGCGTTCTCTGTTCGGGACGGGGCAGCTGCCTAAATTTGCAGAAGACCTGTTTCATTGCGACGATAAGGGCGCGTACGAGCCGGGTAAGCTGCAGGACAACGATCACTGGCTGATACCGACGGCCGAGGTTCCGGTGACCAACATCTTCCGCGATGAGACGTTGGACGATGCCGATCTGAACGTCAGCTTTTGCGCCTATACCTCCTGCTTTCGGTCTGAGGCCGGGAGTTATGGCAAGGATGTGCGCGGGCTGATTCGCCAGCACCAGTTTCAGAAGGTCGAACTTGTGAGGTTTGTGCGACCTAAAGATTCTGAGGCGGAGCATGAGCTACTAACTCGTCATGCAGAGACGGTACTGGAGCGCCTGGGCCTGCCGTATCGCAGGATGCTGCTGTGCACAGGCGATATGGGTTTCAGTGCGGCCAAGACATATGATCTCGAGGTCTGGCTACCGGGTCAGGGCTTGTATCGCGAGATTTCAAGCTGCTCCAATTTTCAGGCGTTCCAGGCTCGGCGGGCTAACATCAAGTATAGGGCGCCGGGCGCGAAGAAGCCGGAGTTTCTGCATACTTTGAATGGCAGCGGGCTGGCCGTTGGACGCACATATCTTGCGATCCTTGAGAACTATCAGCAGGCGGATGGCACGGTTCGTGTGCCGGAGGTGCTGGTGCCTTATATGGGTGGCAAGACGGTTATCGGCAAGCAGAGCGGCGCATGGTGCCGGAAGTCCGCACAGGGGAAAAACTAATGGCGAACTTGTTGAAGAGTTACCTTTTCTGGACATACGAGCGCGGCAGCTTCCATTACGACGTGATGGTGACGGCGATCCTGATCTTCATGTTCGTGACGCCACACTTTCGCGATTTCAAGGACCGTCCCGTTGAGACGGTGGCGCTGCATGCCAGTGAAGTCCTGGTCCGAGAGGCTGGTATGTCCGGCGATCAGGCGCGCTTCATTTACCAGGTTCGTGCAGACGACATGCCCGGGGCGCGGACGGATGCGGAACGGCGCGCTGCGATTCTGCGGCTGGTGGAGCCGGTTTCAGGCGAGGTAACACTGGAGCGCTATGAAGAGGTCAAGGACTCTAGCGGACACGTAAATGCCTACAACGCCTGGATTTTGCGCTAGAGCCTCACCTTTGAGCCGAGTGGCCATCTAACGATTTATGAAGAGCAAGGGGTTAAGGATGTTGATGCATTCGATAACTGGTTTGTTGGGTTTGGGTCTGACCCTTTCGTCGTGCTATGCATCTGCGGAGCAGGGAGATGTGAAGCTTGAAGCAAGCCTGAAGAGGCTGGATGTTGCTAGTGCGCGATTCAGTTCCGCGCAGGCCGTGTTCCATAAGGATCTCTATAACAAACTGGTTGGCGACCATACGCCGCAGGATGGCAGCATCTATTTTGTTCGAACGGGAGGGAGCCTCCAGATGGGGGCCAGGATAGATGGGCCGGGCGCTCGAATTGCGGAGTACAAGAACGGCGTGCTGCGAGACCTGATCCCAGGGCGCTGCTACAACACTGTGCAGGCTTCCGGGAACAAGGCAAAATTCGACAGCTTTTTGACGCTGGGTTTTGGCGGCAGCGGCAAGGACCTTGCGGAGGCGTGGAACATCGTTGACATGGGTCAGGAGACGCTTGACGGTGCGAAGGTGGAAAAGCTTGAGCTGGTGTCGAAAGAACAAAGCGTTCGCAACAACTACACCAAGGTGACGCTTTGGATGGATCTTGACCGCGGAATTTCGCTGAAGCAGGTGCTGTTATCCCCTTCGGGCGATATCGACACGGCAACCTACACAAAGATTCGTCTGAACGAGAAGAACGTGAATAAGAAGCCGTTCGAGATCAAGGGAAGCCCCTGCAAGTAGTCAGGGCTGGAGCGGCTTGCGGACATTTGTGAGCCGTGCTGCGGTTGCGGCGGCGAGCACGATGAGAATGGGAAAGAACTCCAGGGTATAACGCATCTCGGAGTTATCCAGCGTAAGCAAGAGCATGATGCGCAAGACGACCGTCGCGACCATGGCGTTAATAAAGAGCCGATCCGAAGCCCAGATGTATCGCGAGCGCAGAGCCGCGGCCGCCAATAGAAAGTAACCGAGGTTGAGGGCGGCATAGGCCCAGGCGAAGAGGGTTGCGCCTGGATGCTTGCGGAATTTCCACCATTCAAGCGGCACCGGCAGATTCTCGGTGCGGGGCCGAAAAGCCATGTTCAGGACTCGTTCGACTGGCAAGATGATGAAGTAGCGGAGCGGGTCTGCCTTGATGCGCTCGGAGGCAAGGGCGTTGAAGTCGGCGTCGAATTCTTTGGTCGCGACGTTGGTTTCGTTGTAGCGATCGAAGAGTTGCTCGGTCCGGGCGTACTGGTCGTTGGTGTCGAAGGCGCGGTTGGGAAGGTCGGCGATCTGGATGGCGGAGCCGTCGTAGAGCCAGTAGATGTTGTCAGTTGAGGTGAAGTCGATGGCCCAAGTGCGGAACCAGCGTTGAAATCCATAGGGGTTCACCTCACCCGGGTCCATGGCAAAGCGGGGAGAGAGAGGCTGGATAACATGGAATGTTTGCCAGTTGCGCGCACTCCAGGGCACGAGCGGAAGTAGTGTGAGGAACGCCGTCAGGAACACGGGACGCAGCTTGGTGGAGAGCTTTTCGGAGCGGTTGGACAGGCGTATCCAAAGCATCGCCGGGACGATGACGGCGGCCAGCATGCCCTGCTCCGGGCGCAGCAGGATGGAGTAGCCCA
>JAYVDT010000082.1:0-6839 GCA_043749265.1 Rhodanobacteraceae bacterium
AATTTTGGTCGGCTCTTCAAGTCTTCGGCGGAGGCGGATTGATGGGCTCCATCTGGGGCAGGTCGTTGAAGCGGTTGAAGTAGTTGAGCGCCGTAGGAAGGGTTCAGCTTTTGAGCACGGCGTCTATGTGGGCGAGTCAGAGATCTTGGGCGGTCCTTGCCGTTACTTTGCCAGAACAACTCCTCGGTGAGTGACTCGGCCTGGTTGCGTCATGTTAGATCGCCTGTCCCGATGGTTTCGACGAGCCAACTTCTCGGTATCGATGCGCTTCGTAAGGGGCCGGTTCTCCCGAAGCACGGGTCTAGCCGTCGTTCAATAACCAGGTTTGCTGATTCGTATGCGGCGGTCGGGCTGACCCGAATGAGGATGGTGTTGCGGGATGCATTCATCGTGAACGCTGGCAATGCCGCACACGACCGGAACGTTATCTCAAATGCAAAAAATCCACGGGATATTGCTGTTATCTGTCGAGATGGGTTAACTTTGCTTATGCGCTCAAATTGTCTGGTCCTGCTCGCCGCCGCTGCTCTGTTCCCTTTTGCCTGCTTTGCGCAGGATATGCCGGACATGAGTGGGATGGAACATCATCATCACGACGCCGCGGAGATGGGAAAGCTGGGGGAGGTGCACTTTCCGATCTCCTGTATGAAGACGACGCAAGCTCCGTTTGAGCGTGGCATTGCGCTGTTGCATTCCTTCGGCTACACCGAAGCGGAACAGCAGTTCACCAAACTCGCTCTCAGTGATCCGACATGTGCTATGGCTCACTGGGGCTTCGCCATGACCCAATACCAGGAACTCTGGGGACGACCCAATGGCAAGGCCTTGAAGCAGGGTACCGAAGCGATGGCAAGGGCGGAAGCTCTCGCAGCCACAACGAAGGTCACACCGCGCGAGAAGGCCTACATCGACGCTCTCAACGGCTTCTTTGTGGCAGCACCCAAAGATTTCCAGACGGCCGCGGACGGGTACGCCGCCAGTATGAAGGTTCTTCACGCGACCTACCCCGACGATGTAGAAGCCGCCGCCTTTGATGCGCTCGCGGTGCTTGCCAGCGAAGCTCCCGGCGACACCTCGCTCGATAAGGAGCGCACCGCACTCGCTATCCTGCTGCCACTCTTCCAGACCCATCCTGAGCACCCAGGACTCGCCCACTACATCATTCACACCTGCGATACACCGAAGCTTGCAGCTCAGGGTCTGGATGCAGCCGAGGTGTACGCCAAAATCGCACCCTCCAGTGCACACGCCCTGCACATGCCCGGACATATCTTCGCCCGCCTAGGGATGTGGCCCGAGGACATCGCTTCCAACGAGAAATCCGTGACTGCTTCCAACAAGGCCATTGCAGAAGGCCAGCCCGGCGGAGCGCATCAGATGCATGCCGAAGAGTTCCTCATCTATGCCTACCTGCAGGTTGGCGAGGATGAGAAAGCCCGCCTGCTTACAACCAACATGCAGGGCGTCGGCGAACGCATGGCGTCCATGCCCGGCATGGATGATATGAAAACTGGCGGCCGCTACTTTGCCAACGAGATGAACGGAATCTTCGCTCTCGAAATGCACGACTGGAAAGGCGCAAAAAAGCTAAAGCCGCAATCCGGGTCCAGCGGGCTGGAATCGGCCACGACCTGGTGGGCCAACTGCATTGGTGCTGCCCGTTCCGGCGATAAGAAGGCGGCACACAAAGCTCTGGAGAAGACCGACGCGCTCCTTGAAGAGATGAAAAAAGGCCCACGTGCCTATATGGTCGAAGGTGCGTTCGTACCGCAAAACGAAATGGCGGCGTGGTCTGCATACGCAGAAGGCAGAAGTAATGAAGCGGTCGCGCTCATGCGCAAAGCCGCTGATCGCCAGGACCTGACAGGTCAGAACGAAGTGGACATTCCCGCGCGCGAGATGCTGGGCGATCTGCTGATTCTTGAGAAGAGACCGCAGGAAGCCATCGTGGAGTACAGGATCGCGTTGACGCTCAGCCCGAATCGGCTCAACGGCTTGCTGAGCGCCGGCGAGGCTGAAGAAAGTGTCGGGAACAAGCCGGAAGCCAAGAAATATTACGCAGTGGCTGCAATAAACACTCACGCAGGGGCGGACAGCAAGCGGCAAGACTTGCAGCATGCGGTCAGCTTTGCGCCAAAGACCACGCATCTTGGCACGGGAGACCAAGCAGCCAAACAAACCGAAGCAGATCAGGATCAGTCCAGGTAAACGCCGTTGTCGTCTGGTGTATCCCAATGTGCATTATCGCAAATGCACTCACCAGCAATGAGATAAAAGGTAGGCAGTATTCTCGGAGATCACGTAGAAGCGGGCGTCGGGCAGGATACGAGCTTTGCGACCAGCTTCTCGTGTCCTGCGATGCCAATCTTCTACGGCCCGCAGTTCATCTTCATTTAAGGGTATCTCCTGCGTTAGCCGCAACAGGTTAGCTTTGGCTTCTATGCTCTGAGCCCTGCTGGACTCCTTGGGCACGTAGAAGTCGCAGCGAGCACAGGCCATGCAGTGCGGACACTGGTCGAAGAAGTCATAGGAGCAATACCCGTGACCGAGATCGTAGAGCTTCCATGGTTCGTTGGATGGGTTTCCGCGTCTGATCGCATCCTGGTCGATGAGAACTTCTACCGCTCGGAGATTCCGAGCGAAGTAGCCTGCATCGTGGTATGACTTTGCGAGCTTTGTTGGCGTGATCTTTGTGTAATGCCGGGTGGATTCCGGGGAGCTGTGCCCGAGCCACTCCTGCAGCTCGAACAGGGTGAGCGGCTCTTTTGCGTTGTAGAGCTGAGACGCGATGGTAGCTCTGGCCCCGTGACTTGAGATGCGTCCGCGAGCATCGTCCAGCGGCACGGCTCCCTTGCTGCACAGTAGAGGAATGACGACTTTGTTGATATAGGAACCGGAGATTCCACGTCCACGGTGAGAGAGGAGGCGATGGACCTGCTCCCCGGTCTTGAGATCAGTCGACAAAGGCTGAGGCGGACGCATCTGCTCCCAGACTTCGACGGCACGGCCAACGACGCCATCGACTGGCTTCGAGAATGCTGTCCCCGTCTTGTTTACGGGGACGTGCAGGAAGCAAACCGCCTGCTCGTTCGCCTTGTCCTCTCCGCTTTGCCAGCGAATATAGCCAACGCGAAGGCGAGCGATCTCGTTGCGGCGCAGACCTGAGAAAAGCCAGATAAGCACCAAAGCCCTCACCATGGTGGCTGGATAGAAGTGCCCGTCTCCACGCGCCTCTGGATCATCTGGTTTGGACAAATCCCGGTCGGTGAGGTTTAGACCGGCCCACATGAGCTTTGCCCAGACATCGTCCTGGATGATCCGTGGATCTGGACCGATGAGACAGCGGACAGAACGTGGCGTCGCAAGCGCCTCGTATGGGTTGAAACGTATTGGGATCCAGCCCCACTCCTGGCAGTCACGGAAGAACTGCCGTATCGCAGTGAGTGCCGAAGCCTTGGATGCTGGCTTAAAAGGCTGACCGATGCGTGACGCCGGTGTTGCCGCGCCGGTCGACCACTGGCCGATCGTGGACCGATCGATGGCGGCAACGTATTTAGCGGCGACCTCGCGGTTCCAGTCCGCGGGTTCTGATCCGTAACCGCTTTGAGCCAGCCATCGACCCACGTTGAAGAGTCTGTACAGACTGCCGATACGACTGCTTGGTTGCAGGGTTGTTGTCGCAAACCATCGCTCATACCATTCGCGCCAAATGACGGGAACACCTTCAAGAACACGTCGGTGCGCAATACTATCCCGGCGCTCGATCTGCCCATCCCGCCCGAGCGGCTTCTGGAGAAGACCGCGTCGAACCAGAACATAGGAAAGGATCGTTAGACCGCGCCGGGTGATCTTTGCATCAGCTAACCCGGTAGAGACTCTCCAGCGTGTCGGCATGAAGATCAGACAGTTGGAGACTACGTGATGCGAGCATCGCTTCTGCGAGCACGCAGCGGACCGCCATGATATCGCCGCTTCGGGTGTAGCCCCACGACACGAGGTCTTCTGTCATTCCATCGATCACGTGGTCAAAGGCTTCCGTCCCGAAAATCTTTCGTGCAAGGGAGGGGAAGGCAAGTCGACCGAGGGAACCGAACTCTTGGAAACCGCAGAAGAGGTATGCCACCGCAATGAGCTGGTGTCTTGCATTGGCCGTTATGCCATGGACGCGGAGGTAGGCGTAGTAATCTGTGCCGAGCAACTCAAACCAGGTTTTGATTGGAAACGCCCAAAAGCTACGCTCGTAGCGCACCATCGCTCGAATGAGAAGGCAAATGACGGTCGTCCGAATGGTGTATTTGCGCTTGATGCTGTTCACCGCGCCCAGATGATCCAGAACGGCTTCAAGCGGGTGCAAAAGGCGTTGGAGGGCAGGTCGTGCCTCTTTGTGCCATCCTCTGCCGCCTGCTTGGGCGTGAGTGACCAGCAACTTCATGTGATGGAATTCGTTCGCAGTGAGCGCGTGCGTGCGGTCGTTGCCTTCGACGTTGATCATTGGAGAACCTCCGCTGCTTCAGCCATCCGTGCCGTGTGCAGCGACGCCTTCGCGATCTTTGCGGCGAGCTCGCGACCGCTGAGATGGATGTAGGTCAGGGTGGTGCTGGTGCTGCGATGGCCGGCAAAGTTGGCGATCTCGTGCAGTTCCCATCCGGCACGAGCGAGGTCCGTCAGGCAGAGATGCCTAAAGGTATGGGTACTGAGCTGAGGCAGGCCGGCGCGCTGCGCGAGCGAATGCACGACCTTGGACCACGTCCAGAAGGTCAGCGGTGCGCCGGCGTTACGACGGGACTCCGAAATGAAGAAAGTTCCCCGTGCCCTGGTAAGTGTCCTCCGGTATGCAAGGTAGGCGGAAAGCAAGCTGCCAGCCGCTTCGGAATACGGAACTACGCGCCCTCTACGTGACTTGGTGGTCTCAGCTCGTATGGTGAGCAGACGATGCGCCGGATCGATGTCGCCTGTCGCGAGCAGGCATAGCTCCTCGCGACGGAGGCCGGCATCGTAAGCCAGGGCGAGCATCACCCTGTTGCGGAGCGGCTCAGACCTGGCCGTCTGGAGTAGCTGTCGCCACTCGGCATCGTTCGGAATCCAGGGTAGGGCGGTGAAGTGGGGAACAAGGGCTCGGGGCCGAGCGCCGCCGAAGCCGCCGCCCTGCGTATAGCGCCCGCGTCCGACCGGATTTTCTCCTCTGAGCCCTTCTTCAATCAGGTGATCGTAGAAAAGACGTATAGCCGTCAACCGCAGCCGGATCGTGGCATTGGCCATCCCGGAGTGCTCGCTTTTCGTCTTCCTGCTCGCAGGAAGACGAAAAGCAGTCATTGAGCGGACAAAGAGAGCGACATCTGCCGTGGTGGCTTCATGAACAGGTCGTTGCAGTGTCAGGCAGAAGCTGCCATAGCACTGCAGGGAGCGGCGGTATGCAGCCAGTGTATTGGGAGCACGTCCAAGATTCTTTTGGATCGATAACCAGCGTTCAGCTTCAGGTTCCAGCATTCTTCTCTCCGGACCAAGGATGGCCACGGAAGAGTAGCGGATAAGAGGAAGAGATTCCACATAACTTAGAAGCCAAGGCCCTCGGTATAAAAATGGGAGACCCCGAGTTCAAGATTCGCGACCTGATCAAGCGCGAGAATGTAACAGTATTCAGCTCAAATTATGCGCTTTAGTAAGTTACGTGGAATGCAAGCCAGGGATTAGGATGGTGGCTCTGCCTGAGGTGCTTCCATGCTCTTCTCGGCAACGCTTCTCTCGATGGTGCCTACTATTGAGAACTACTCGATTGATGAGAGCTTCCTAAACCTGGGCGAGTTCCGCGAAAGGGAAGTAGAGCCTCTTGCGCGGGAGCTGCGCGAGCGCGTTCAACGCTGGGTTGGTATCCCAACCTGCGTGGGGATCGCCTCCACAAAGACGCTCGCCAAGGTCGCCAACTTCATCGCAAAGCACGGCCACACGGTGAGTTTGCGTTCCCCAGTCAATCCCGACGAAGTATTGAAACGGTTGATCCACGGTATGCCTCCTGGAATAGCTTTGTGATGCCCTCGTCATCCCTGTACCGGCACTCACCCGAAGTTCGGTGGTGCTACTCCCCACTGGACGTTTGCATGACCGCTCAACCGTCAAGGTGCAAGTCCCCAAATGGTGATCGAGTCACTGCGTTGCGGAGGCACTCTTGACGACCAGCTACGTGAGACTCCCCCAAGGGGAAAGTCTTCAATATCGTACAGGCGTTGCGGGGTGTCCCCGCTGGAATGGGGAGTCTCCAAGACAGGGCCGGTTGTTTTTCGCCGGGCATGGCTAGGAGCTGGGGAAGGACAAAGACCTTCCCCGTAATGTGCGCCCTGAATGGCTAGGCTTTTAGCAGCCTGAACGATTAGAAGGCTGTATACACGGAAGCCCACCAATCAATAACCTGATGGCGGAGGGTAGGGTTATGCGCGGTCGATACGTCCGTCGCGGCGATAAACAGAAGATCGCGGAATACCTCCACGCAAACCCACAACCAGCCGAGCTTCCGATGCCGGGTGCGGACTGCAGCATAGCGCCAACAACTTTCCAACCAATCGTTCGACAGAGCAGGGAATCTTGAATTACACGTGGAGGCCAATCGTTCTCGGCGGTCACTCACCTTCAGCGCGACGGTAATCGTTGGATATGAGTGGTGCCCTCGGCCGGCCGAGTATATCCATTTCGACATCCAGTGGGTGACACTTTTTAATGACGGTAATATGGACAAAGTTGTAAAACAATCTGGATGAAAAGCCGCCCCGGTTTCATAACGTCACGAAAAATGCAGTCCACTTCATCGCATTCAAGCTCGTGGGTCGGCCGAAGTCGCCGCGGGATAC
>JAYVDT010000083.1:0-1974 GCA_043749265.1 Rhodanobacteraceae bacterium
GCTCTTTTATGTTTATCGGTTCCTCTTCCGCAGCGAGCGGCGTTGTGAGATGAGCGGCCTCAAGAAAAGCGTGCAGATTCGTGGGACTGATCAACTCCCGAAGCGCATCGTGTACCGGCCGTAGACGAAGGGCTGCAATGGCCTCTTCCAGGCTGTGGACGCCAGCCCCGTTCAGCGAATCACAGAGTTGGTTCCACGGCTTCTCAGCTGACGCCCGGAGTTCCCGCCATTCCTGCAGGACGACATATTGGTAGCCGTGAAGGTTGAGGGTCAGGCCGTTATCGCGCAGATCAGACCCGCGTCGAAGATATTCAACGCCTTGATTGCTGTCACGATAGCTTACGAAGCAGTCATCGTCGTCAGGGAGCGCGAGTGCCTCCGTGAGAGTCTTGTGACGCAATCTGCCGCTTACCTTATCAACGGATGCGGCAGAGATGTGAATCGTTCCCCGTGTGCTTTCGTATACGTTGTTGTAAAAGATTACGGCGCGCTGATTACCCAGTCGATTTGAGTAGGCGATTACGTTCTCATCGACCGACCCGAAATCCGTCCAGACGTCGAAGAGAGCAAAGTTGGTGCTCTCGGCAAAGAGTTGTCGGTTGCGGAGCAGAGGGGTGATTTCGCGGTGGTAACGTGCGATCAATCGCTCGTCAGGGACCTCCTGCAGGCGGGCTTGCTTGAAGTCCATGCCGTATCGTTCGGCGAAGCCTTCTACTTGTCCATGAGCAAACATTGGCAACCCGGGCAAGGTAGCCAGCAAGGTGCAGGTACCAAAATGCTTGTCGCCAGAGCCGAACTGGTCCGCCGCGGTCTTCTCGTCCGGATTGCTCATGAAGTTGACGTAGCGCTTCAAGATATCCGGGTCAAACTCGAGAGTTTTCTTCAGGTAAGAGCGGTATTTCGCATTTTCCTCGTCGCGCAGCATGTTCATGAAGGCACTGTTGTAGACGCGGTGCATGCCCAGCGTCCTTACGAAGTAGCCTTCGAGGAGCCAGAACGCCTCTGCGAGCAGGAGAGTGCCGGGCACTTCGACGGCGACGCGGTCAACTACTTCTCGCCAGAATTCGTTGGGCATGAGCGCGTCGAATTCTTCCTGTGACATGGCATTCTCTGCTCGCGAAGGAATCGACCCGCCTACGCCGGGCAGCGGGAACCAAAGCCGTTGTACGTGCCGCTTGGCAAGCACCATTGCCGCGTCGAAGCGGATGATGGGGAACAGCCGAGCAACATGGAGGATTGTCTGGATAATGTGTTCCCGAACGGTGGCCTTCGAGTAGTCGAGTTGCGCCGTGTCGTTCCAAGCAAACGTCGTTCCATCGTTGCCGTGATAGACGAACTTTGTCTTGTTGTCGCGATAGGTCCGCAGTCGGAAGGCTACGGCGGCGTCGGTCTGATCGTAGTAATGATCTTCGATCTTGATCTCGGCCCTGCTGTCCATCGAAAGATCAGGGCCGTCGAAACGATACACCGGGAACGGACTTTCATCGCGAGTGATGAACCACTCCGGATGTTCAATGACCCATGCTGAATCGATGCCCATATGATTGGGAACCATATCGCTTGCGAGTCGAATCCCGTAAGTCGCCGCGCGGTCGCGAAGTGTCTCATACGCCGCATTTCCGCCCAGATCGTCGGCGATGTTGTAATCCTTGAGCGAATAAGCGGATGCTACGGCATCGGCCTGGCCGCGAAGCCTTTTGATTGTTTTCGACGCAATACTCCGCTCCCAAAGGCCGATGAGCCACAGGGCCGTCATGCCCCGGTCCGCGAGATAGCGGAGTTCGTCGTCGGGAATCTGATCCAACCGGTGGATGTGGCGCAGGTACTTCTTTGAAAGCTGCTCCAGCCAGACGTAGGTGCTCTTTGCCATCATCACGACGGTTGGCATCCATGCCTGGTCCGGGCTGAACGCCTCATACTCCACCAGCGGCGCCTGGTGGTCGGTGGCGTACTGACGTGGACTTCTCCGGCCAT
>JAYVDT010000084.1:0-1973 GCA_043749265.1 Rhodanobacteraceae bacterium
GTTTTCCGCAGGGTTCCAACAGTCTTGATGCGGACCGGCAACTTCAGCGAACTGTTGGCACCCAACATTTTCTACGGCGGATCAAACACGGTCGTCTACCGTCCGTACAACGCCAGCGACACGACCCAAACCGCAAACCGTCAAGCCTACCCAGGCAATGTCATCCCCGCCAGCGATCTCAGCGCCAATGGACTGGCCTTGCTCAACGCCTTTCCGGCCCCGAATGCCATGGGCGCTACCTACAACTGGGTCGACTCGGCGGCTGAGCGGCAGACACAACGAAAAGACACAATTGTCGTCGATTACATTCCGACCGATGCACACCGCCTGCGCTTTTCGCTACTGAACTACAACTACAGCGACTACACTCCCCACTTTGGCAACTTCAACCGTAACCCTCGCATCTTCACGCGTCCCAACCAGATCGGCGTTCTGCACTACAACTGGGTCATCTCGCCCACTACTGTTAATGAAGCGATCGTTTCGGCCGCCTCCGACCACGTCACCATCGATATCGACCGGAGCTCGGGCCTGTATGACCGCACCAAATACGGAATCAACTACCCCTACCTGTACAGCTCCTCCAGCAAGACCATTCCGAATAAAATCCCGACAATTCAGCTACCGAACTTCGACCTGCTGGACGGCGGTCCTTACCCTTCACGTTCCGGTGGCATCGTTTACACCATTGCCGACAACATCACCAAGGTGATTGGAAACCACACGTTGAAGGCGGGCTTCGTCGCTGAGTACTCGGGCGAGAACAACTTCGATCAAATTACGGTTTCAAACACCCCCGGATCGACCAACAACCAGAACGGCAAGTTCACCTTCAGCGACTCGCGCACAGGCAGCGCCACCACCATCGTCGGCGTTGCAAACGCGGCTGAAGGCATCTTCGATCAGTACGGCGAGATCGGGCAGCGGTCTTACACTCTCTATCGCGCCTGGATGTACGAGGGTTTCGTGCAGGACCAGTGGCACGTGACCCCCAAGCTCGTTATTGAAGCTGGAGCGCGCTACAGCTGGTATAACCCCTACCGTGCTCTCTGGGGCAATCAGTCAATGTTCAATAAGTCCTACTACAACCCCGCCAATGCGGTCACAGTGGATCCGAAGACTGACGCGGTCACGGGTGGCGACCGCTACAACGGTATTGTCATCCCGGGGAGTGGATTTCCCTCCAAGGCGCAGGGTCACGTCGATCCGGCCATTCTTAACAGCCCGGTCTATCAGGCCCTGTTCCGCGGTCTGCCGGCGCAATACTCGCCTACAGTGGCCACGAACATTCAACCGCGCTTCGGCATCACTTACCTGGTCCGTCCGGGAACGGTGGTACGCGGAGGCGGTGGACGCTATATTCAACGATTGGGCGTTACAGACAACGTGTTCACCGGCGGCAATGCACCGTTTCAGCCCTCGTCGACGGTCAGCTTGGGTCAGGCGAACAGCCCGGGTGGCGTGGGAACCAACTTCTTTCCCTTCAACTATTCCTCGCAGGCCTTTAACTATCCCAGCCCTGAGTCATACAACTGGAATGTCACCGTGGAGCAGGAGTTCAAGGGCCTCGGCGTGCTGACCTTGGGCTACGTGGGCCGCCGGGCGATTCACTTGGAAGAGCTGCTGAACGTCAATCAATTGCAGCCTGGAACCGTGCAGGCCAATCCTAATGTGACTCAGGCCGATGCTCTGCGCCCTTACAAAGGCTTCTCCAACATCGCGCAGGCAACCAACGGGGGCGCTTCTATTTACCACTCCCTGCAGGCCAACCTCCGCCGCCGTCTTTCTAATGGTTTACTCTTCGGTGTGGCCTACACCTGGTCGAAGAGTCTTGACTTCGGCTCCGGTAACGGCACCAACCTGCCCAACGCCTATGACAAGAACATTTACTACGGACCCAGCGACTTCGACCGCCGTCACGTGTTTCTCGCCAACATCGTCTACAACATCGATCAGTTCGACCACTCGTCGCA
>JAYVDT010000085.1:0-1971 GCA_043749265.1 Rhodanobacteraceae bacterium
TCCGCGTGCAAGAAAACCTTGCAGAGTGTCCGCTGAAATCCCAGCGTCCCGTAGCTGGGCGGTGGCGCGGCTGGTCGGGGCGAAGCCCTCGACCGCGTAACCGTTCCGCTCTGCGCCTTCCCGGATGGAGGACAGGGTGCTGGTCTTACCTGAGCCAGCGAGGCCTTGCAAACCGTGGACGCGGTCATGGGACGATAGCACCTCCTCAATCGCTTTCCGTTGGGCCGGATTGAGAAGTTTGCTGCTGTTGGCGTGGGCTGCAGCCCGCTCTTTGGGCAGCACCGGCTCGACGGTATTCTGCCCGCGTTGCATATTCCCGACCGTCGCAAGTTCTGCGGCGATGGTCTCGCGGGTGGTGAACTGCCGACCTGTCTCATGCTTCTGGCCGTTCACAATTTGGAACTCACCGCTCCCGTGTCTTTGGTCGAAGTTCATCCGCACCTGGTCATAGGTGAGATCGCCCATGCCGCGCCGCAAAGCGTCGCGCATGATGTCCCGTTCGTCGGTGACTGCCTCCCGCTCAAAGCTGCGATCCTTGGCAAAGCTGACTGCTTCGTGCGCCCTCTGTGGCGCATCCGGCACCCGGTTTTGCGCCAATCCCTCTGCCCGTTCTCTGGCTGCCGCCACGACATGATCTGCTTGGTTGCCAAACTCGGCCGCAATCTGGCGATGAGCAGCGATAACCTCGGACGGAGTGTGAATCTCCTTCCGGTCGCGGGTGTTGTGCGCCGCGATCTCCGCTGCCTCCGGCCCGCTGAAGCCACTCCGCGCAATGGCTTCCTCGATCTGCTGGCGTCGGGGGCTGGACGCTTCAAGGTAGTCGGCAGTGTAGCCCTTTACGTCGGGGGCGCCACTCCTGCCGGCCTCGATCTCGTAGCCGAGATTGCGGAGCCGGAAGGTCAACTCCGATTGGTAGACGGCTGTCGCAAACTGCTGGGTATCGAAGAATCCGCGCTCTTGTAGGGCGCGAGTAGTTCCGTCGGCCCGCTCGGTCATATTGAAGATCACGGCATGGGTATGGAGTTGGGGAGCGGCGTAGCCGTCTACCGGGCGGGCTGTGTCATGCTCGAACTTGGCAACGATGAACTTGCCGGTGGTTTCGGCGGGATTGTTGCCGCCGATCCTTGCCTGGGTGTACCGCTCCAGTTCCGTGAGGGCGATGGTCACGGCCTGCCGGTGGGCTTCACGGACGCGATCATCTCCGCCTACCAAAGCGGTCAGCGAAACAGACTTTGGGGCGGAGAATGTTGCATCCCACCCGGCCCGATGCTGTACCGGCTTTACGGTCGTTCCGTCTGCGGTTGTGTACTCCTGGGCCTTCCGGTGCTTTACCAACTGCTCTGCCGTATGAGGATTCTGACCCTCGCTCAGACGAGCGAAATGTTGCGCGTCGATACCGCCGGTCAGGCCGTACTTCTCGGCCAACTGCCCCTGCCATTCTCCGAGAATCGTGTCGCCCTGCTTCCAATAGTTCTGATCGGCGGACGTGAACTCCTTGGCATGGTACGTCTGCGCCTGGCCGGAGCTGATTGGCTTCGATATGGTGAGCATGCGACCCTCTAATTATTGAAGGTGAACGTAGTTTGGAGTTCCTCATCGCTATCGACTGTGACGGAGTCCACGGACACAGCCGCGTTAGAGTCGGCATCGGCTATCTCCTCCTCCGTCGGTTCATCAGGCACCGACGCAACGACATCTTCAACCTTCGGCGAGACAGTCTGCTTCACTGTTGGCACCTCAGCTTCAAGGTCAGTCTTCGGCTCACTGGCCGGTTGAGTCTTCGGCTTCAGAGTGATCGGATCGAAACCAAGCGCATCATCTTCCATATCGCGAGCTATGAAGCCGCGAATCCTCTGAGGCAGGTCCATGTACTCGAAATGGAAGCGAGCGACGTTGTTTCCCAGCTTGAGAAAGGCGTGCCGATTCTCCAGTCCGGAAATTTCAGAGTCCATGACCAACGGTTCCACCTGA
>JAYVDT010000086.1:0-1968 GCA_043749265.1 Rhodanobacteraceae bacterium
GCGGAGATATTCGAAGGTGCCATCGTAAAAAGACAGAGGACGTGTGGGGTCCGATGAGTCTCCACTTGGAACGAAGAGGATCATCCCCTGCCGAGCTCGCGTCAGAATTACGCGATATGCATTCTTGAGATAAAGGCGCCTTGACACGTCCTTTACGGACTGCCACTTCGTTCCTTTGAAGGATTGAGAAATCCAATTCCCGCCAAAATGATGGAAATCTCCGTCCCAACATACGCCGGACCAGTCCAGCTCTAGACCTTGAACCGCGAACTCACTGGCAACATCCTCCAAGTAATAAGAAGATCGAACATCTGCTTTATCGTTCAGAAACCAGTTCACTGGTTCAATGGCTGCCTTGATGTAGATTCCTTCTGGGCGAAGTCGCTGAGCTCCCGAAGATGCGACCAAACCGAATCGCTCAGTTCCTCGAGCTCGATTACGCAGCCAGCCTCTTGCAGTATGAAGATCGCGAGTCAAATAGATCGGATAATTCACTTGTATAGCCTTGTAAGCAATTTGCGCTGCCTTCGGCTCGTTATCGATAATATGACCGATAAAGCTGGAGAGCGCTTCTGCCCTAAATGAGCGCATCGAAACGGCAAGATGAAGGTGTTCATTTAAGAGAACTCTTGGCGATGCCAAGAACTCCTCCACTTCGCGTTGCGAACCGTACTCAGGACGTGCGATGCGTGGCGACACATGAACTTCCCACTTGGGAAACTTAGATTTGAGGGCGCTAATCCATTCGGAAATACCAGCCTCCCCCGTGTTAATCTCTTGGCCACCACCGACCAAGCAGACAATCGTGCACCAATCCGGATGGCGATCCATCACACCGATAAGAAACTCCGGCTCTGACATATCGAAGTCAAGGTGCCCGCGTTTCCGCCGCATGAAGGATGAAGCCTGCTCGCGGGTCCATGCCCTTTGAGCTTCATCGAAAACTACAACCTTCTCGATTGGGACGTCCTTATTGCCGACGTACTGATCTCGAAAGTGATGGATATTCTGGATGAAGCTACGCACCTCACGCTCAGCCACCGTCTTCTTGACTCCCTCCCGTCGAACTTTATCGCGGGCGAGTGCTTCACGTAGTACATCAACCAACGGACCGTTACCAGATAAGAAGACAGCATGTTCGTCCGTATGTTCATCAGAGCGGCGCGTCGCAATATTTAAGCCAGCTAGCGTCTTCCCTGAACCAGGGACTCCTGTCACGAAGCAGATTGCCTTACTGTGATTTGCGCGAGCTTGATCGATTGCCTTACTGACGCTGGCACTCGTTTCTTGAAGGTTCACGGCGTCTGCGTCTGATCGCGAGATGTCCACGACGCTGTGTGTCTGATACAGAATCTCAGCCGCCTGGATGATCGTAGGGGTCGGCTTATATCCCTTAGCCATCCAATTTTCAACGTCGATAGTTGGAAAGGTCTGCTCGGTGCGGATTCTGTCGATCAGATTTGCGAGCCCCGCAGCGTCTGTCCCAATTGGCTTAGCAACCCGATCGTCCGCAAAAATCAGCTCAGAAAGCGGATTTGACTTCGCCTGGGTCGAGATCAATATCGGGACAATCGCAACGGAATGGCTGCCCTCATGGAAGTTCTTCAGGTCGAGGGCATAATCCTCAACTTGGTCAAAAGCACTAGCTGAATGTTCGGCAGCACCAATCTTGAACTCAAGGAGGAAGACGATACCTTCCAATAACAGGACGGCGTCCGCTCGCTTACCCATCCGAGGAATGTAGAACTCTAAAAATATTCTTCCGTTTGGTCGCTCAGCCAAGGCCGTCTTGAGAATAGATACCTGTTGGAGCCATGCCCAACGCTGCGGCTCATCCAGGGCATGATGATGCTCCCGCGTCAGAACACCGAGGATACGTTCGTCGTCATCCTTGAGGAAGCTAGATACCGCTTCACTGTAATAAGCCTTGATTGGCATTAGATCCTTGTGATCGATTATCGGAAATCC
>JAYVDT010000087.1:0-1967 GCA_043749265.1 Rhodanobacteraceae bacterium
CAGGTGTAGTCTCTATGAAGACATGGCGATTCAGGACAGAATTTTTGGTAAGCCTCTCGCGACGAGCGAGGAACGGGCTGAGCACATTGGAGTATCCGCTGGAATTCCGATTTTTGGGCTGGATGCATTAACCAGCGCGGCGTATGGGCCGGAAGCGGCGATGACGCTGTTAATTCCGCTTGGGGCGGTTCTTGGCACTACCTACATTCTGCCGATCATCTCATCGATCCTGATTTTGCTGGTGATTGTGTTTTTCAGCTACCGGCAAACGATTGCCGCTTATCCAAATGGTGGCGGAAGCTACACGGTCGCATCGGAGAACCTGGGCGAACGCGCTGGACTACTGGCGGCCGCGGCGCTGATGATTGACTATATTCTGACGGCGGCGGTGGGTATTTCGGCCGGCGTTGCGGCACTAACGTCTGACGTGGGGTGGCTGCAACCGCATGCGCTGGGTTTGTGTCTCGTGATTCTTGCGATATTGGCGCTGGTCAATATGCGTGGCGTGAAAGATACGGGCACGGCTTTTATTCTGCCGACATTTCTCTTTATCGGGACGCTGCTTACGCTCATCGTCGTGGGTGTATTCAAGGTGCTCACGGCTCCTGGACATCATCCGGTTCCGATGGTTGCGATGCCCACGGCGCTCCCGCAAACGGTCAAAGCCCTAGGGTTGATTATGCTGTTAAAGGCATTTTCGAGCGGATGCGCAGCCATGACGGGCGTGGAGGCGGTGTCGAATGGCGTGATGGCGTTCAGCGAGCCGCGAGCCAAGAAGGCGCAAAAGACGCTTACCGTAATTATCGTAATTCTGATTGTGTTGTTGTACGGAACGGCTTGGCTGGCGAAGCATTACCAGATCATGGCGATGGATAGTGATCAGCCGGGATACCAGAGCTTGTTGAGCTTGCTGGTGCACGCCGTGTTTGGTAATAACTGGTTCTATCACGTGACGATGGGCAGTGTGCTGCTGGCGCTGGCACTCAGTGCGAACACCGCCTTCGCGGATTTTCCGAGGCTGACACGTGCTATTGCGATGCAGGACTATTTGCCGCACGTCTTCATCTTGCGCGGACGCCGGTTGTTGTTCTCGCATGGCATCTATGCGCTGACCGGCTTCACGGCGTTTATTCTGATCGCGTTCAAAGGCGATACCCAGAAGCTGATTCCTCTGTATGCGATTGGCGCGTTCCTTGCGTTTACGCTTTCGCAGGCCGGGATGGTGCAGCACTGGCGCAGGGAAGATCCGACCCACAAGGGCCGCTACTGGCACATGTTTGTAAACGGCACGGGCGCTATTGCGACGGCGATCACGACGTGCATCGTGCTGGCTTCAAAGTTTATGGCGGGTGCGTGGGTAACGGCGCTGTTGGTGCCGACTTTGATCTTATTGATGTACTCAGTGAAAAAGCACTACACGCGAGTGCGTGGTCAGATGGAAGACATGGCGGCGCTGAATGTTACAAATCTCGAAAGTCCGCTGGTGGTAATCCCCATGGCAGGATGGAACCGGATCTCCGAGAAGGCAATGCGCTTTGGGCTGCTGCTTTCGTCGGAGATCAAGGTTGTTCACGTTCACTCAGAGGATGAGGGGCACGGGCTCGAAGAAGATTGGGAAGAGAAGGTGCTGCAGCCGCTCCGTGAGAAACAGATGCATGAGCCGGAACTGGTGACGATTCCGTCGAATTACCGCTTCATTATTTCACCGCTGATGGAGTACATTCTGAAGCTGGAAGCGGACAATCCCGGCCGCAAGGTTGCGGTGCTGCTACCGGAACTTGTGGTGCGCCACTGGTGGGAGAATTTGCTGCACAATCAGCGAGTACAGGTGCTGAAACTGTACCTGTTGCTGCGGGGCAATCAGAGGATCGTGGTTGTGAATATCCCGTGGTATCTGTAGGCCGGGCTGTATAAGAACAGGGCAGGACGCGGACGAGACGAATAAAGGCGGGATTGGGATACTTGGC
>JAYVDT010000088.1:0-1961 GCA_043749265.1 Rhodanobacteraceae bacterium
CGAGGTGAACCGCAGGCTGGTTCCGCGCGGGAAATTCATTCTTGGTTTCCGTGACCTCTCGCAGGAGTTATTCGGCGTGGATCGCTTTGTGCCGATACGTGGAGATAGTGACCGGGTGATGACCTGCTTCCTAGAGTACGAGCCGGAGACGGTCATTGTGCATGATCTGATTCATGTGCGCGAAGGCGCTGGGTGGACGCTGCACAAGAGTGCCTATCGCAAACTCCGCCTAAGCCTTGCCTGGGTAGGGATGAAGCTGCGAGAAAGCAGTTTTAAGGTGCTGGAGCGAGAGCAGGCGGCTGGAGTCTGGACTGTAGTGGCCGAAAAAATGTAGGCACTTTGAAAGAACGGCGAACAGGGCGGACATGCCCGCACCGCTAATGCCGCGGTTGATCACCTGCTGGGACCTCTTCCTCGCCGAGCCTAACCGAAGGGGCGGTCAAGCCGATAACAGTTGGGACATTCAGAGTCTGCGATCGGCTGTCGCAGTCCAGGGGACTCGCAATCGCTCGGTTGATTCAGACCAAGGGTGGACCCTTGAAATCGCCTATCCCCTGGACGCCTTCCGCTCTCGTCAGGACGCTCCTCCGTTGCAGGTCGGCACCACCAGGCCAATCAACTTCAGCCGAGTTGAATGCAAGGCTGGGCAACCAAAAGAAGAAAGCTTGGTCTGGTCGCCCCAGGGCCCGGTCAACAGGCACATTCCGGAGCGTTGGGTCTTTCTTAATTTTCACAAGTAATTTATGTTCATTTTTAGCGAAGACGGTAACAGAAACAGACGCTTGTGTTCGCATTTTGTAGCATCGAGGGGGAGCATTCTATGAATAACAGTGCGTTACTTCGGACGTGCCTACTGGCAGCATTTGGCCTTGCCACTGCGGCAGTGATCGGCATTCCGGCGATTGCTCAAGTCGTCACCGTTCCAGCCGAACCCGTAGTGGGGTCCTCTAACCCCGCCACAGCCGAGCCGACGGTCGGTAGGCCTTCAACCTCGCCCTGCACCGTCAGTCTGTTTGAAAACCAGCAGTTCGCCGACTACAGCGCTAAGCCGATCAGCTACGTGCCTCCGGCTGAATGCACTGGAAACTGGGCGAAGGTCGTTCTGACCGTGGACTTCACCGTGACTGCTGGCCGGCAGTTCGATCGCACCGCATCGCTTTATCTCGGTAACGCAAATATTTACTTCGGCACCACGGCTGAACCCCGCAGGACCCTCAGCCCATCCTGGCATACCGAGCGCGACGTCACCGACCTGTCCGCCGCCTTTCGCATCGCGCAGAGTGGACAGGCGATCGTCTACAACGTCGTGGACTCGCGCTACACTGGCATCATCTACGGAACCGCCAGGCTTCTCTTCTATCCAGCTGACGCTCGCAATCCCGCACCGGTGGTCCCCGACGTGGTCATCCCGGTGAGCGGAGTCAACAGCCCCTACGGGTTGGAAACCACGGCCAGTCAGGTGACTGCAACCTTCAACGCTCCGCGCAACGTGGAAAGAGCCTACCTCGACGTAATTGCGCAGAGTCAGTCCAACGATGAGTTCTGGTATCTCTGTGTGCCGAACGATGCTGCGACCAAGCTGCAAAGCTGCGGCAACACGCCATTCCGCGAGACCGAGGTGATGATCGATGGCAAGGCGGCCGGGGTGGCCCCCGTCTACCCCTGGATCTACACCGGCGGCATCGACCCGTACCTTTGGGAGCCGATCACGGGCGTGCAGACGCTCAATTTCAAACCTTACCGCGTGGACCTCACGCCCTTTGCCGGCGTGCTGAGTGATGGAAACCCTCACCAGGTTTCCGTGAGCGTCTTCAACGCCAACAGCTACTTTGTCGCGACCGCAAACCTCCTCCTCTATACCGACCACTTTAGGGGCAAGATCGAGGGTAGATTGGTCGAGAATACCCTCAGCGCAGCTCCTACGCCGAGCGTCAAGGAGACCCTCTCAACCGACTCAGCCG
>JAYVDT010000089.1:0-6788 GCA_043749265.1 Rhodanobacteraceae bacterium
GTAAAGATGGCCTGCGACGGACTCGATGGAGTGAGTGCCGACGCCGTCATGTCAGAGGTCCGACGTAATCTGTACGAAGGTATTCTTGAGCACGAAGTCGGTCTCTCGCAGACGATGGCAGCCCGCACTCTTATCGAGCAGGAGCCGAATTACTCTTATGTAAGTGCGCGTTTGCTGATCAACATCCTCCGCGATGAAGCTCTGAGTTTCGTGCTTCCCTCCTCTGTCGCAACCATGCGGCAGGCTGTCACCATCGACTACGCGCTCTACTTTCCGGAATACATACGCAAAGCTATTGCGCTCGAAATTGTTGATAAGGAACTCGGGTTTTTCGATCTTCCCCAATTGGCGGCAGCGCTTGACGCGTCCCGCGACGGCAACTTCCAGTTCCTTGGCCTCCAAACTCTCTATGATCGTTACTTCCTCCACGAAGGCGGCGTTCGCTTTGAGCTGCCGCAAGCCTTCTTCATGCGCGTCGCCATGGGCCTTGCCATCCGTGAAATTGACCGCGAAGCCAAAGCCATCGAATTTTACCAATTGCTTTCGAACTTCGACTTTATGTGTTCCACGCCGACCCTGTTCAACTCCGGCACACTTCGTCCCCAGCTCTCTTCGTGCTTCCTCACCACCATTGAGGATGATCTCGGCGGAATCTTCAAGGCTGTCAAGGACAATGCTCTCCTGTCGAAGTATGCCGGTGGCCTCGGTAATGACTGGAGCAGCGTGCGCGGTCTCGGCTCGTACATCAAGGGAACCAACGGGCAGTCGCAGGGGCTGGTTCCCTTCCTCAAGGTCGCCAACGACACCGCCATCGCCGTCAACCAGGGTGGTAAGCGCAAGGGCGCGGTTTGTGGCTATCTCGAAACCTGGCACATCGACATCGAGGAGTTCCTTGATCTTCGCAAGAACACAGGCGATGAACGCCGCCGCACCCATGACATGAACACCGCCAACTGGGTGCCGGATCTCTTTATGCAGCGCGTCGAGGAACAAGGAACCTGGACACTGTTCTCGCCCAATGAGGTGCCGGATCTGCATGACCTTTACGGCCGCGCCTTTGCGGACCGCTACGCGTATTACGAGGCGAAGGCGGCACGTGGTGAGTTCAGCGTTACGCGCACGGTAAGCGCGGTCGAGCTCTGGCGCAAGATGCTTACAATGATCTTCGAAACCGGACACCCGTGGATCACGTTCAAGGACCCCTGCAATCTGCGCTCGCCGCAGCAGCATGTCGGCGTCGTCCATTCTTCCAACCTCTGCACGGAAATTACCCTGAACACCTCCGCTCAAGAGATCGCCGTCTGCAACCTCGGTTCTGTGAATCTCTCAAACCACATGACCGAGACTGGCTTGGACCAGGCTAAGTTGCGTCGTACAGTTCAGACGGCCATGCGCATGCTGGACAACGTTATCGACATCAACTTTTACACTGTTCCGGAAGCGCGCGTGTCCAATCTCCGGCATCGCCCTGTTGGTCTCGGCATCATGGGCTATCAAGACGCTTTGTACAAGCTCCGCATTCCGTTCACTTCACCCGAAGCCGTTCGCTTCGCCGATGAAAGCATGGAGGTCATCAGCTACGAGGTTATCTCCGCTTCCGTCGATCTCGCGAAGGAGCGTGGTCGCTATGCCAGCTTCGAAGGTTCGCTCTGGTCGAGGGGGATTCTACCCATTGACTCGGTGAAGCTTCTGCAGGACAACCGTGACCACACCCTGACAATGACGCTGTCCTCTACCCTCGATTGGGCGGCCCTCCGCACGCGCGTTCAAAGCATCGGCATGCGCAACTCCAACACACTTGCCATTGCACCAACGGCCACCATCTCGAACATCTGCGGAGTTACGCAGTCGATCGAACCTACTTACCAAAATCTCTATGTCAAATCGAATATGAGCGGTGATTTCACAGTCGTGAACCCGTCGCTTGTCAACGATCTGAAGCTGCTTGGTTTGTGGGACGAAGTCATGATCTCTGACCTCAAGTACTTCGACGGCTCGCTTGGTCCTATCGACCGTGTCCCCGACGACCTCAAGCGTCTCTACGCGACGTCGTTTGAGGTAGAAGCCACCTGGCTCATTCAGGCCGCCGCCTGCCGGCAAAAGTGGATCGACCAGGCACAATCGCTGAACCTTTACATGGATAAACCAAGTGGACGCAAGCTAGGTGAGCTTTACCTCGAGGCATGGCGCGCCGGTTTGAAGACGACTTATTACCTGCGTTCCCGTTCAGCTACGCACGTTGAAAAATCAACCGTCAAGCGCACTGATGGAAAACTTAACGCCGTTGCTGTTACAGCGGCACCAGCCGTCGGGGCTGTATGCGATCCATCCGACCCAACCTGTGAAGCCTGCCAGTAGGCAGAGAAAGAGATCAACTATGTTGACTTGGACCGACGAAGTAGAAGAAACCGCCCAAATGCCCACGGAATCTGTATCTGGAATTATGACCGTCACCGCACCAGTGCAGGAGAGTGGGGTGCCCGTCGCCCTCTCCGCGGCGCCCGGCGAAACCATTGACCGAAGCGGAACCCGCATGCGCGTCGAAGACAAAGCAATGATCAACTGCCGTGCCGACGTGAACCAGCTCCTGCCGTTGAGATACAAGTGGGCCTGGGAGAAGTATCTTGCTGGATGCAACAACCACTGGATGCCTACCGAGGTCTCCATGCAAGCCGACATCGCCCTTTGGAAAAGTCCAAATGGTCTGACAGCGGATGAGCGCCACGCGATCAAACGTAACCTCGGCTTCTTTGCTGCATCAGAGTCTCTCGTCGCGAATAACATCGTGCTTGCAACTTATCGCCACCTTACCAATCCCGAGTGCCGCCAATTTTTGCTTCGGCAGGCATTTGAAGAAGCAGTACATACTCACACCTTCCAATACATTGTGGAGAGCCTTGGACTCAATGAAGGCGAACTCTTCAATATGTATCGTGAAGTACCCTCCATCACAGAAAAAGCGGCATGGGCGATGCACTACACGCAAACCCTTGCCGACCCTGCCTTCCAGACCGGCACGGAGACTAACGACCGTGCTTTCTTGCGTGATCTGATCGCGTTTTACGTGGTCTTCGAAGGAATGTGGTTCTATACAGGGTTCGCGCAGATTCTTTCGCTCGGCCGCCGCAACAAGATGGTCGGCATCGCCGAACAATATCAGTACATCCTGCGCGACGAGAGCATCCACCTCAACTTTGGTATCGATGTCATCAACCAGATAAAGGCAGAAAATCCAAATTTGTGGACCAGCGAATTCCAAACTGAAATCAGCGGCATGATCCGGTCAGCCGCCGAGCTGGAAGCAGCCTACGGACGCGATACGATGCCGAACGGATTTCTGGGTCTTAGCGCCGGTCTTTGCGAGCAATATATGCACTTCATCGCGAATCGGCGCTGCGGACAGATTGGGCTTGCGGCGGTGTTCAACGAGACGGAAAACCCGTTTCCGTGGATGAGTGAAGCGATGGACCTGAAGAAGGAGAAGAACTTCTTTGAGACGAGAGTGATCGAATATCAGAGTGGCGGCTCACTCGGCTGGGATTGATCATGTAGTGCAGTGCGATTTAGAAGCAACGAGTATGGCCATCGAGATTTCGATGGCCGTACTCGTTCTATGCGGTGGTTAAAAGGTAAACTTTGCGACAGTTTCAGGGAGAGGCGAAAGCTACAGCCAGGATTCCTCCAAAGCGCCCAACGCTTCTCTGTAAACGTAGAACGCTGGCCGTCTTGACTATGCGTTCATGAGTGGTTGTGTCCACAATGTTGTTTGTTGACATAACCTGCGTGAGTGGAGGAGTTTCCTCTTTTTGGTGGAGGAACATCTACTTCGTCGATAAAGATCTCTTCTGCGAAGGCGAGGCTAACGGCTAGGACGTGCTGGCTCAGCAACTGGGCAAAGATCTCGCTGTCGCGGCGGACGAGCGTTGTGTGGCAGTTGGATTCGTCAACGGGGATGGCGACGTAGCCGACCGGTTCGAGGAACACCGACGGTGGTTTCTCCTTGGTGGCTCAGGTCTGCGAAGTTAGGCAGGAGCGAACGGAGCGTTTTTACTGGTGGAGGCCTTCTTCATGGTGCGAGCTGGCTTCCGGGTTCTAGCCTTCGGGCGAGCTAATGCAACAGCCACGGCTCTGTTGCATTGACTCTGGCTGAGGTGTACTGGGCGGATCGAGGCGGTAGGAAGTTTCATATTCAAGCAGCGGCGTTCCGTTGGGGTTTACCTCATGAGACAGCGCTACCATCTTCGACGAGATTACATATTTTGCAATGCTGCGATGCTTACAAGCTTGTGCGTATGAAGAGGCCGTACTCTTAAGTGTGATCATTCGCAACTTCGAGTATCTTCTGGCGCTGCATCGGGAACAGCACTTCTCCAGAGCCGCCTCGCTTTGTTCCGTTTCGCAGCCGACGCTCTCCGCCGGGATCAAGCAGCTCGAAGTAGACATGGGCGCTCAGATCGTCAAGCGGGGACGTAACTTTGAGGGTTTCACGGCTGAAGGAGAGCGTGTCCTCGCCTGGGCACAGCAGATGCTGGACGACTGTCAGCGACTGAAACAGGAGCTTTGCTCCTTTCGTGAGCACGCGTTGGAGGGTCCCTTTAAAGTCGGGGCTTCTCCTGCGACCATCGCGCTGGCCTCCGTTATGAGCGTTCCGTTCGTCGAAAAAGCACCCGCCGTAAAACTTTCGGTAGAAACCATGGCGAGCGAACTGCTACTAAAAGCACTCCGTTCCGGACATGTCGACATCGCGCTGAGCTATCTGCCAGAACAGCCGACCGAGGGATTTCTGCATCATCTGCTTTACCGCGAACAGATGCTCTTGCTCTACCCGACGCAGGCCCGGCCGCTTACGAAGTCGCGGATTGCGTTGGAGCGCCTCGCCAACCAGCCACTTTGCCTGTTGCGAGCAGCCCTGCCGACCCTCCTGGAGGCCGAGCTGGCGGTGGCGTCCACCATTCTTTGGACTGATTCAATGTTGGTCTTGGAGGCCACCTTGGCAACCGGACGCTACGCGACGGTGATCCCGCAATCACTGACGAATGGTCTGAATACCAGGCTACCGGTGCGCGGCTACCGGCTCGATGATGCGAACGCCCAGGCAAATGTCGGCTTTATTACGGTCCGGAAGGATCCAACACCTGCCCTGCTGCAGTTGTGGACCGAGCTCGCCCACACGCCTCCACTTGTCCAGGCCATCCGGAAGCTGCTGAGCGGATACAAAGTCTTCATCAAGAAAACCACGCTGGCTGTTCCATAGAGGGCCTCTATCGTCGATTCAGATTTCCTGTTGGCTTTGCACGAACGGGATGCGTCATGATCTTGAAGTGATGAAGGTTACGCGGGAAGATAACGTTTCAACCTTTTTCGGCAACAGCGGCATCGTCCTCGATGAGTTGCAAAGAGCACTTGCCGCTATCGATCCCAAGCAGGTTCATCAAACAGCTGAGGCGCTCCTGAAGGCGAGGCGTGTGTTCTTTCTGGGCGCAGGCCGCAGCGGCCTCGCGCTGAAGATGGCTGCCATGAGAATGATGCACCTGGGGCTCTCCACGTACGTCGCCGGCGAAGTCATTACGCCGGCAATTGCAGAAGGCGATCTTCTGGTGGTCGCTTCTGGTTCAGGAACGACTGCCGGCCCGCTTCATGCAGCAGATGTAGCCGTCAAAGCTGGAGCGTCGGTCCTTGCCCTTACGACGGCACCACACTCGGCGCTGGCTTTGCTTGCCAGTTTGGTCGTGACCATCCCTGCGGCAACCAAGCAGGGCGGGGACGGCAGCCAATCCCAACAATACGCCGGCGCTTTGTTTGAACAGACCGTTTTGCTGCTGATGGACATCGTCTTCCACGACTTATGGCATCAGCGTGGCGAAACAGCAGAGCAGCTCTGGAAACGCCACGCCAACCTTGAGTAAATACGAATTAGGAGTCCAAAAATGAAGCTGCAAGTCGCAATTGATCTTCTTTCCACAGCCGATGCACTGAAGCTGCTGCAAAAGGTAGCGCCTTATGTCGATGTAATCGAGCTCGGCACGCCCCTGATCAAACGGCAGGGGCTAAGCGTGGTGACCAACATCAAGGCCGCTTACCCTGACAAGCTCGTTTTCGCCGACATGAAGACAATGGATGCCGGCGAGCTCGAGGCGAATCTGGCCTTCGAGGCTGGTGCCGACATCATGACGGTGCTCGCATGTGCCGGTGACAGCACCATCGCAGGCGCTGTCAAGGCCGGCAAAGCGCACGGTAAAGCAGTCGTAGCCGACATGATCGGGGTCGCCGATAAAGCTACCCGGCTGCAGGAGTTGAAGGCCCTGGGCGTCAGTTGGGTGGAATTGCATGCGGGCCTCGACGAGCAGGCACAGACTGGCTACACCATCGACTCGCTGCTTGAGGCAGGCAGCAACGCGAGTGTCCCTTTTTCAGTTGCCGGCGGAATCAACAAGGATCGCATCAGTGCGGTTGAAGCGGCTGGAGCAACGATCGCAGTCGCCGGTGCGGCCATCTATGGCGCAACGGATCCGGCTGCCGCAGCCAAAGAACTGCGCGACGCAATCAAGAAGCTTGGTTAGTCTCACTGGTCTATACAGGTTACCGAAATAGAAACAAACGAGATTATCAACGGCGTTAAGAAAAGTTGTCTACACCTTCACGGCCACCGCAACCGGCGGCCGTGAAGGTACCGCACCTTAATTCGGTGTGATTGTGTGGATCGAGACTTTCCATGGCAGAAGTTCGTGGATGCGATTGATGGGATGTTCGGCGATGCAATCGAGGACGTGGTGAAGATAGAGTTCTGG
>JAYVDT010000090.1:0-1958 GCA_043749265.1 Rhodanobacteraceae bacterium
GCGGCACAGCCTGCAAACAAGGCCCGGGCCCGCTCATCGTGAAAAAGCGAACGCGCAAGCGTTACGGCGGGAAGCAACGCCGGCAGTCCAAAGCGCGCCAAGGTAATTGGATGGTGGGGCAGATGCAGGACCGGGCTCAGAATCTCTGAGACAAGATCAGGCCAGTGTTCAACAGAAGACGAGAATAGCCGCCGCCACGCAGTTGCATCCTGCTCGCCAAGCTGCGAGGACATATCCGCCAGCGCCGGAGTCAGCGCAACGGCGGTCCCGTCGTCAAGCGGATGTGCCAGCGGCAGATCCGGCTGAATCCACCTGAAGCCATACTTTTCAAGCGGAAGCGATGTGAAAAAAGGTGACGCAATCCCCATTGGAAACGCGGAGGCACCAAGATCGTGATGAAATCCCGGAAGCGTGAGCTCTGCCGTTGAGCAGGCACCGCCAATTGTGTTGTGTGCCTCATAAACCGTAACGCCAACCCCCGCTTGCGCGAGCGTGATGGCGGCGGCGAGGCCGTTTGGTCCGGACCCGATAATGTTGGCGGTACGCAATGACACCCTCCCCCGGTTCATCCCCCAGTCCAGCTGCAAGTCTGCGGGCGTAGAGATTGTGTCCTATGTTCGCATGGGATGGCGATTCGGAAGCCTGCGGTAAAGCGCCGGGGTGGCGGAGAGCCACCCCGGACATTCAGTACTACTGCTCGCGGCGTTCATTATCTTCGTTGTTGATGAATACCGCAGTTGTCAGAGCGGGAACGGAAAGCGTACCGGTTTTCGAATTGAAGTCCGACATGCGTACCGTCTGGTCGCCTGACTTACGTTGGATCGGATGCAGGTGGAGATGCGAGCCCACCAGGGACGGAGCAACGTAAGCCTGCGTCGTTGACGTTGCGTTGAACACTACGACAATGCGCTGGGACTCGCGTGTGCTTGTCTGCGGTCCCATTTGCATCACGATTAGCCCCGGAATCTGCGAAGCTCCGGTATTCAGGAACAGCAGATTCTGTTGGACCGCCTGATAGGTTCCCATCCGGAACAGATCCGAGCTCTGGCGAATCCGCAGGAAGTCCTGGAACGCGGCGGTCGTGCTTTGAATCTCCGCGGGCGTCGGCTTCAACGCACCGTTGGCAAGCAGCGGCTGCTCGTAGAACCACTGCCCGCTGTTCTGGCTGGCGATCGGCAGCCCGATTCCCCAGTTGTTGCCTTGACCAGTCCAGTCGATCTTGTTGAACCAGTCTCCGGAGTCGTAGGTGTTCTGATCCATGTCCTTCGACCGGAGCAGGTCATCACCCGCCATGAAGAAAGGGATGCCCTGACCCAGTGCCACGACGCTCATTGCCAGTACCTGACGCCGCGCTCGAGTGGCCACCGTGTCATTTTCAGACGACTTGACCTGAACCGTATCGAACAGGGCCTGATTATCGTGGACCGAGACATAGTTGACCGCCTCGACCGGCGATGCCGTATAGCCCGTCGGCTGCCCCTGGTAGTCCAGCTTTCCGCCCGTTGTGGCCGCTCCCGTGGCATCGATGAACTGATAGTCACGCAAATTGCCGGTCAATCCAACCCGGATCCAGTCCGACCGGTGCAGCAAAGTCGCCTTCTGGTCAGCGTTCGAGGTATGCGCCGTCGTGAAGCTGCTGGGATCAGTGAAAAGACCGGTGGCAAAGCCCTGAATGCGAGCGTCGTCAAACGGGCCGCCACCGCGAACACCGTCACGGACGCGGTCGTTGAACGATCCAAAGCCGGTGCCATAGAGATTCAACTGAGTAGCATTGATCCCAAGCGCGTTGTTCGCCGTCTCACCAAAGTTGAAACCTTCGCCATAGATGTAAATCTTCGAGCCGTCGATACCATCCTTCTCCAGCGTCAGCTTCGCCAGCGCCTGCCGAATCTGCTGCAGGTTTTTCACAAAGGTGAAGCTCATGATGTCGAAACGGAACCCGTCGATCTTGTACTTCT
>JAYVDT010000091.1:0-6782 GCA_043749265.1 Rhodanobacteraceae bacterium
ACCGGGAATCGGACAAAATCTCAGAGTCCTGACCAAGTTGTTAAGATGTATAACAGCAAGCTGAACCTTACTGAGGATCAGAAGCAGAAGATCCGTCCCATCGTCGTGGAGCGCCAGCAGCGGATGCTGGAATTGCGCAGCGACACCTCGGTCAAGGGTCGCGAAAAGATGATGAAGATGAAGAGCGTCATGGAAAACAGCGATAGCCGGATCAACGCTGTTTTGAATCCTGACCAACGCCAGAAGTACTCTGAACTTGAAGCACAACGAAAAGAGAAGATGAATGAGCGCATGGAAGAGAAGCACGGCAAGAAGTAGACCGAACGTATTTCCCTGATTTGAGCGACCTTTGAGAGTTTACGCATGGCTTTCTGCCTCGGCAGCGGGCCATTTTTTTGTGTCAACCCGCAACGCAAACGACTCGTAATGTTGCGTACGAGTCTGCCGATAACTCCTTGGCAGGTGCTAAGGGATGCTCGCGACCCCAAAGGGTGCAGGCCGTGATACTGAAGTGGGATATCACATCTTTTGCAACCTGAGCGATGCTGGAACCACTGAAGACAACAGGGAGCCGAATTTGCCTCGGGTCAGTTTCCAGATTGAGCTTTAGCCAGGAGATGGGATGCGCACGATGATGATCGGTATTTCAGGCTGGGCTCGGATGCGCAAGACGCAGAATGAGTCACTTCGTGTCGTCGATACAGCAATCACCGTCGTCGGAACCCTGCTTGTGGCCGTGACCTGGGTTCTGTTGCGCTCGTAATGCGCGCTTACTTCACCCGCAACACGATCAATGTCTCATCGTCAAAATGTTCAGTCCCTGACTGATGCGTCTGGACTGCCTCAAGAATTGCCGCCACGGCATTTTGCGCGCTGGCGGACGCGGTTGGATGATGTTGCAGAAGGGTCCGCAGCCGATCATCTCCAAACTGCTCCCCACGAGAGTTCACGGCGTCTACGATTCCGTCGGAAAAGAAGACCACCTCATCACCTGATCCCAGTTCCAAGCTCAATTCATCGTATGTGGCGTGCGGAAACAGGCCCAGGGGAAATCCTTCGACTTCGATTGTTCGAACCTCCACGGCATTGGTCATTGAAGGCGCATGTCCAGGGGCGACACTGCGCGTCACCAGCATGGGCTGGACAGACCCAGCATTTGCCAGGTGCAGAGTCCGGGTCGCATCGTCCCACATCGCCACCAGCATCGTCACGTATTGCGAGTCCATTCTGCGCTCCTGTAACTGATCGTTGAGCGCAGCGAGCAAGCCCGCCGGCGACAGACGCCGAGGAGCGAGCGAACGTAAAATCCCTGAGACCAGCGCCGCATACAAGGCGGCAGGAGCGGCTTTGCCGGATACGTCTCCCATGGCAATGATGGTTCTTGTCGGAAGAGAACCGTCATGCGGCATCGCGAGATCAAGATCTTCCGTGACTTCAAAATCGGGATTGGGTGCAGAACCGTAGTCCAGAAAATCGTAAAGGTCGCCGCCGATTGATCTCGCAGGCCGAAAGCTGATGGCAATATCTGCATCGGCAGGCTTTGGGGGCGCTTCTGGCAGCAGACGGATTTGTACCTCGCGAGCCATTTCCAGGTCTCGCTCCATGCGCTGCTCTTCTTCATGAATGCGTTGATAGAGTCGGGCATTCGCAATAGAGATTGCTACTTGGGATGCTAGCGTGGTGAGCGTCCGCTGGTGATCTTCATTGTAGTAATTGACGCGTGTGTGTTCCAGGTCAATCACGCCGATGACCTTACCCTTGTAGATGAGCGGGGCTGAGAGTTCAGAGCGCGTCTCCGGATTCTCATTGCAATAGCGCGGATCTTTGCGTACATCAGGCGAAAGAATCGGCGCTCGCTCCTTGGCTGCTGTGCCGATCAGTCCCACCCCGAGCGCCACATTTCGTTCGCGCGTGATTCGTTCGCCATAACGTGTGGAAAAGCGGTGCTCAAATCGCTCGGTCGCATCGTTCCAAAGCAGAATTGTGAACATCTGGAAGTCGATAACGCGTTTCATCAGCGCGCCGATGCGTTCCAGTAGATCATCCGGATCGAGGATCGAGGTAATCTCACGTGAGATTTCATGCAATACCGTCAGAGTCTGCGCCTGACGGGAGACGCGTGTGTACAAACGGGCATTTTCGACTGCAATGGCCATGCGCGAAGCGGTCAATTCGAGCAACCGCTGATGGTCCGCAGTAAAAAATCCAATCGCCTCCGACTGAAGATCGAGCACGCCAATGACACGGTTTTTGACGATTAAGGGGACTGCGAGTTCACTTCGAACATTTGGATTAGCGTTGATGTAGTTGTCCGTATTGGCGACATCCTCTATCAGGATGGACTTCCGCTGCAACGCCGCCTGCCCGGTGACGCCACGTCCAAGCTTGATGCGGATACGCTCGACATCCGGTGTGTGCCCGGTCTGGAACCGCATCCAGAGTTCATGCGTCCGTTCGTTGATCAGCAGGATTGCAAATATGCGATAGTCGATAACCGCTCGCACGAGATCCGCGACCCGATGCATCAAGGTGTTGAGGTCAAGAGTAGTATTGAGCGCGTCGGCTAGCTTGAGCAGAAAGTCCAGTTGAAATGGATCTACACGAATCTGGGGGTCGGCCGCATGGGGATGGAACAAAGCCCGTGTTGGCGCCGTTTCTGCGGGGCGGTAGTCGCCTTCTAGTTGCGGATTTTCCGACTTCTGAACCGGTTCCATTGGGATTTATGATACTACCCTCGAGCCTGCTTAGCCTCTTCGGGAATGTGCTTTCAAAGGTGCGTAGTTTCCGGTGAGCTTGCTCCGTCGAATGAGTTCGGCGAGCCCCCTTAGCGGTCTTTGCGCCTAACCATAAGGCCTCAATTTTGTGGGAGATCATTGACACAAAGCTCTCTAATGGGATTCTTCGGACGCTGGAGTTCAGAAACGGCACGCAATGTTCGTCGCGCATTCAGCGCTTATTGCAACGCAAATCCAGGCATCCCTAATAACCTGCTGAAGCCACATCGCCTGCGCTGGTACTACCAAATTCCGAAATAATCTTCACGCTGGCTGAGGCCCCAATCCGGGTTGCGCCCGCTTGCAGCATTGCAACAGTGTCCGCCAGGGAACGGATTCCGCCCGACGCCTTCACGCTTGCTCGCAAGCCGGCAACGCCGCGCATAAGGGCGATATCGTCTACCGTTGCCCCACCGGTGGAGAATCCGGTGCTCGTCTTGATGAAGTCCGCACCCGCGCTCAGGGCGATTTCGGATGCGCGCAGCTTCTCTTCAAAGCTGAGCAGGCAGGTCTCTAGAATGACCTTCACGATAGCGCCCCCGCCATGTGCAAGTTCGACCACTCCCTTTATGTCCTGGCGCACCATTTCGAAGTGCTCTTTGGTCCCCGACTTCAGCAGGCCGATGTTCAGAACCATGTCTACGTCATGCGCACCGAGCTTGACCACGCGCGCGGTCTCATCACGCTTGGAGGCCGAAAGGGTAGCGCCTAAAGGAAATCCAACTACGACGCCTGTTTTGATTCCCGTGCCGGCCAAGGCCTCGACGGCAGTCGCCACCCAAAAAGGGTTCACCATTGCGCAGGCGAAGCCATATTCTGCGGCTTCGTGGCAAAGCTGGATTACCTGCGCGCGTGTGGCGTCCGGTTTTAGAAGCGTGTGGTCGATCAAGGCCGCCAGTGCGGAGGCTGAAGAAAGAGCCTGTGCTGAAAAAGCGGATGCGTCAAAAGTTGCAAGTTCTGTCTTCATGTTGCTCCTGCTGGGGTAAATGGCCCGATGCAGGTTTTATCATACGAGCGTCACGGCATGGTTAGCACGTCGCGCCCTCGCGGCTTTCTACGCCTGCGTGCGGGATGGTAGATGCTGGCATAGTGGATACGCCAGAGGGTTTCAAGCTCACTATCGGAGGGTGCGGACTCGCGTGGCAGACCCCGAGAGAATTGCAGACGCTTTTCCATCGGTTCCCAAGAGACCATGGCGTCCGGTGTCAGAATTGTCCACCTCATAATGGCAAATCGCTCGGCGAAGAACGGCACGGCCATAGGCAGGATGCGATGTTCCGGCTCGTACCACGCGATGAAATGCTCGCAATCCTCGGGAGCAGGGGTATTTATAGGCAGGCAAGTCTCAATCTCCGTCCTTACGGCGCCAAACGGAGTCGGTGTCGCGAGTACGAGATGGTGCGCATTTGAATCCGGATTGGCCGGTAATGGCACATCCAGGACGATTGGCCGCTCGCTCGGGTCGCTGGCATCCAGCACCTTTCGGAAACGCACGAACGCGTGCATCTTGTGCAGGTCGCGGCGTACCTGCGCTTCCAGCCGTAAAAGCTGTGCAACATCATCATCGGTCTCATTTTTGAGCAGGTTGTGGTCATACTGAAGGCGATATAGAAGGCGGTAAAGCAGGTTCCATCGCTGCGGATCACGATGGGCCGCGACAACCTGCGCCGCTTCCAGGAACGCCTTGGAGGTATGGGGCCGAGGGTGCGGAGTGCCTGCCGGGATGTCGTCGGCGTCGAGCGACAACGCCAGCATCGTAGGCACCGTGGCGTCCTGCAGGTCAAGCTCTTCCGGCCGGAATCCGGTTTGCAAGGCGTGACGCGCTGCGAGACGCCATGCGTCGAAGTCGGGCTCGAGCATAAGACGCTTCATGCGGTATCAGATGCCCTAATTGGCGGAACTCGCAGAAAGAGCACACCCCAAGGCAACATGGGTGTCCCCCAGGTCCCAAGGAGAGTGGGACGGTCATGGTCGTATCAGCGACTTCAGTCCCTGTCTGGCTTGCAACGGTTAACGTCCCGCCGTGCTTCTCAATGATTTTCTTGGAAACCCACAAGGTTGGCGATAACCTGTTTAGTCTCGCCACCGTTGACAGTCGCAATAACGTCCGCCGGCCAATTATGCAAGAGACTGATGGGATGGGAGACGGCTCTGGAGCGATAAAAATTAAAGTTGAGGCTTCCCAGCAGCATGGCGGACGCGTCGAGGAGAACCTACAGCTCTCCTGAGCGCCTAATTTCCTACGTAGAAACTTGTTCGGACATGGGGTATGAATATTCTTGAGAGATTCGCGCGTTCTTTAGTGGCCAGCAAGTTCCTCAGGAAACAGCCGGATGTCAGGGAGATTGCGATAGATCTCTGCATAATCCATGCCATAGCCGATGACGAACTGATTCGGAATCTTGAATGCGATATAGTCCGCTTCAATGGGAACAAGGCGGCGCTCCGGCTTATCCAGGCAGGTTGCAATCTTCAGCGAAGCGGGCTTGTGCTGAAGCATGAGACCGCGAAGATAGCTCAGCGTCAGTCCGGTGTCGAGGATGTCCTCGACCAGGATGACATGCTTGCCTTCAATCGGATTGTCGATGTCCTTGATAAGCTTGACGGCCCCGGAGGACACACGAGCGCGGCCGTAGCTGGAGACCGCCACGAAGTCGAATGTGTTGTCGACGGTAATGGCCCGCGCGAGGTCCGCGAGAAAGATAGCAGCGCCTTTCAGGACGCCGATTAGGACAATGGACTGGCCGGCGTATTCGGCCGAGATCTGGGCTCCGATCTCGCGCACGCGCGCCGCGATTTGAAGCTGGGTGAAGAGGACGTCCATGGTCTCGGAGGGGGGAAAGGTCAGGGCCGGGCTCGACTTCAACATGACTTGTAGGTTATCGCGTTTCGCTCGCCGGTGCGTAGGGCTACCCGGCACGGCGATATACTTTGGTTTGAGCTTTCGATGTGTGCCAATGGGTGCCCGGGGCGTGTGAGGATTATGTATCCGTATCTAAATATTGGCTCAATGCACTTTGGGACCTTTGGCTTATTGCTTTGGCTCGCGGCCGTTGCCGGAACCGCTGTGCTGCATCGCGCGTTCCAGCGCGACGGCGTTGATGCTGACGCTCTGAATGTGGTCGCAATGGTCGTGATCTTTGGTGTCATCGGGGCCAAACTGTGGCACGAACTGGAAAATCCCGCCGAGTTGCAAATGGCAATGCACCAGGTCTTTCTGCCCGGAATCAGTCATGTGGGACAAGTCGCGATGAGCTTTCTGCATTGGTTCCAAGCCGGATTCGCGTGGTACGGAGGCCTGCTGGCAGGCATTGTCATGCTTATGTGGCAAGGGATGCTGACGCGTCCAAATGGCCTGAGGGCAATGCGCGGAGCAGTGCGAATGCTGGATCTTGCGGCCCCGGCCGCAGCGATTGGCTACGGTGTCGGTCGAATTGGCTGCCTGACCAGCGGAGATGGCGACTATGGCAGGAACACAACATCTTGGTGGGGCGTCCATATGCGCCCTGACTCGCTCGTGCCGCCGACTCCGCCGGATGCGTTGGTCCTCCCGACTCCTTTATGGGAGTTTGGGATTGCTATTGTCCTGGCCTTGTTGATCTGGAAACTGGGTAGCCGGGCGCGTCCGTTGGGCTGGCTAACCGGCGTCTACCTCTCTCTCAGCGGGATTGCTCGGTTTCTGGTTGAGTTTGAGCGAATCAATCCGAAGTTGTATCAGGGCATGTCCAACGCCCAGGTTGCGGCTTTGGGAACAGTTGTCGCCGGGCTGCTGATCATCGCGGTGGTACGGAAGCGCGACGTCGTCGGGGGCCCTGCGCCAATGCCGGTACGAGTTGAATCAGCTGCATAAAAGGGGCTCTGTCGATGCCAGCTAAAGGCATTTTAGGTAAGCCTTGGCTTCATCAAGCTGAGGGAACAGGCGTTCTTCCGCCTGAAACTCCCTGGAATGAATACAGCGCCGGCCTGCTTTGACCCGGACGGGGTGTTTGAGGTGGAGCATCTCGTGGT
>JAYVDT010000092.1:0-1953 GCA_043749265.1 Rhodanobacteraceae bacterium
GACGAACTTGCAGAAGCCCTCGTCGAAGCCTGCTAGACCAAACGCCTCACTGTAAAAAGACCGCTGTCCTCCCCTTTGTTGTCATTTCGCAGCGAAGGGGAGGATTCTGCGGTTAAGACCCAACGATCGGCTGCTGGCTCGGCGGCGCAGTCGGATCCTTTGCCTGCGGCATGATCAGCAGGCTCGAATCCGAACCCAGCGGAATTCCATGTTCCTCAAACCCAATCACAATGCGCCGCCGCAACTCGCGCAGCACTTCATCCTTCTGATTCGGCGCAACCCGAAGATTCACCGGGTAAATAATCGTGCGTCCATCGATTTTGTCGACCCCCAGAACCTTCGGATCTTCCAGCACAATGTCCTTGAACGCCGGATCACTCCGCACGGATAACGCAATCTCCCGCAAAAGCTCAATCACCGTATCCGGATTGGCAGACGCATCCACCGCCACAGGCAACGAAGCCACGGAGAAGTCTCGCGATAAATTCGACACTGTCGCAATCTGTGAGTTTGGAATCACATACAGCGTCCCGTCGTTGTCCCTCAGCCTCGTCAGACGCAGCGTCAGATCCTCCACCGTCCCCGTAAGCGAGGCAATCTTCACCATCTCGCCCACGTTGTACTGATCCTCAACCACAATAAAAATTCCATTGATGATGTCCTTGAACAGCGACTGCGCCCCTAACCCGATCCCCACCCCCAGAATGCCCGCCGACGCCAGTAGAGGCGCATAGTTAATGTTAAGCAGATTCAAAAGCTGAAGAAACGCTATGAAACCTAGAACACTGTAAGACGTCGCCCGAACGATCGTCGCCATCGTACGCAACTGCGTTCCTCGCAGCGCGTGACCACCTCGCCTCATGGCTATCCGGTTCATACGCTTCACCAGGAACTTGATAATCTGCTGCACCAGAAACAGTAAAAACAGCACTACCAGCACCTTCGGAAGACGATCGCGAACCACAACGATGACCTCTTGATGCCAGCCCCGTTCCAGAACTTTAATTGCTGGTTCTTCCAGGCTTGGTGGCAGAAACGTAAGAAGATTCAGGGCGTCACTCGCTTTCGTAATACGCATGGGCCAGTTGCAAACAGTTGCGGACTGGCTGAAAATGAGACAGAAAAGCGGCGCACGGGGAAGCCGAACACCGGGAGAATTGCGATGCGGATAACCACAAGTTCCACTCGAAAAGTATCGTTAGCGCTGGTCATGTTTGCAGCTCTGGCGGGTATTGCACAGGTGCAGAAGCCGGGGCAGCAAAACCATTCCCAGATGCCGCATAATCAGGACGTGCCAGGATTTCCTGACCGTAACGATAATATCGGCATGCCAGACAAGATTACTGAACAGCAGACGAAAATTCGCAATGACGACCGCCAGAAACGACTCGTTGCCGACTCCAATAAATTGCTGGAACTGGCAACACAGCTTCACAACGATGTCGCCAAGACCGACAAAAACATCCTCTCCGTCGATGTCGTCCATCGCGCAGAAGAGATTGAACGGCTCGCCCGCTCGGTCAAAGAGCGGATGAAGGGCTAGCTTCCGGTTGGCATCCCGCAGCGTAGGACTGGAATCTGTCGTCGGGGTCAGCCGCTCCCCATGCAGTTTGCCGAACCGCTTCGTGACACCTCACCGGCCAACGAATTCCACCACAATCGGATTCGCTTGCGCTCGCGCCGGAACTAATCCCAGCGCGCTGACCTGCGGCACTCCCAGCCCCGGTACAGCCATCGCCATCGCTCGCAGCGCCGCCACCGTCGTCACCGCATCCCATGTCGGATGCGCCCCACGCAACAAGGCCGCTACTCCTGCCGCCAGAGGAGCTGAGGCACTGGTTCCCATCGCTTGCACATACGCAATATGCCCAAGCCCAAAGCATCCCATCGAATGATTTGCATCCGTCGGCGGTCCGGAAAGCGTTGCAGGTCTTCCGCTTGCGCAAGCTGAAA
>JAYVDT010000093.1:0-1952 GCA_043749265.1 Rhodanobacteraceae bacterium
CGCTAGTCCTGACTTGATGGTCGTGTCGGGCGACCTGACCCAGCGCGCCAGGAAGAAGCAGTTCAAGGCGGCACGAGCATTTCTGCGTGAACTCCCGGACGTTCCGCGAATCGTGGTGCCGGGCAATCATGATGTTTCGACAACCAATTTGTGGGTCCGCGCTACGCGCCCACTGGAGCGCTACAAGCGTTACATCACCACAGACCTGAGTCCGTTCCACGAGGATGACACGGTTGCAATCGCCGGCATCAACACGGTGCGCCTGTTGTCCACCAAGGATGGCCGCATCAACGCGAGACAGGTCGCTGAAGCTTGCGCGCAACTGTCGAGCGCGTCACCGGAAGCGATCCGGGTTGTGGTCACGCACCATCCGATAGATCTTCCCGCTCACGATGTGAAACACGCACTCGTAACGCGCGCCGGGATGGCGATGAAGTCTTTCGCGCTGTGCAAGGTCGATCTTTTTCTTTCCGGACATCTGCATAGTGGACTTTCGTTGGCGAGTTCCGCACGCTATCCGATCCCCGGCTATTCCGCGATCGTCGCACATGCAGGAACGGCCGTCTCCACACGAACGCGAAAGGACCCCAACGCGTGGAACCTGATTCATCTCGACCACGAAACGATTGCGATCCAGCAAATGGAGTGGACTGGGAGGGCTTTTAAGCAGTCTCACAGCGACCACTACAAACGAACGGAAGCGGGCTGGGTCGTCAATCAGGGCTGATCCCGTCGCTTTCTATATATGCAAGGCTAGTCCAGGCGCGGTCAATACCTATAACTGTCGCAAGCCAGATGCCGCCGGCGAGCCAGCCTGCAAGCACATCCGTCGGCCAGTGCATGCCGAGGTAAATTCGGCTGATTCCGATGCCGATCGCCAAGGTAACAGCCACCATCGCGTTCCATGCAGAGCGACCTTCCCGCATCGCCAGCCAAAGCAGCGTTCCGTAAAGCACCACGGCGAAGAGCGAATGGCCGCTGGGGTAGGAATAAGTGTGCTCGTCGCCGATGGACCAACGGACATTGGGCCGGGCACGATGAAAGTGTACTTTTAGGCCCTCGTTCAGGAGGAACGCACCTGTAATCGCAAGACCCAGAACGACCGCCACATATCTGCGCCCCCGTACGAATACGAACCCCACGAACAGCCCAAGCCCGACCGCGAAGATTTTGATCGCGCCCAACCAGGTCAACGCCAGCGCAACCGCGGTGACGGACGGATTCGTCCAGCTATGAACCAACGCCTGCGTGCGCGTATCGAAGCTAAGCATGGCACCCGTTTGCAGCAGACTGTCGAACACGGTCAACAACAGCAGGCAGGTGATTGCACCGCTCAGGACCATTGCCGTGGCTATCAGGCAGAAACGGATTTTTGGGCTCATCCACTCGTCAGAGCCAAAGCAAAGCCTGGCGGTTGCACCTGGGCAGAATTTGGCGGATGCTAACTCAATGCAGACCCTTCGTTTCGCCCGTGCAATCGTCCTTGCCTTTGTTGCTTGTACGGCTCTTGCTGCAATCAGCCAGACGCCGCAGTCGGCTCCGCGCCCTGCCAGCACACCGTACGTCGGTGACCTCTCGATCTTCGAGTCGCCCGACCGCGAAAAGAATCTGCAGATCTTCCGGGTGATGGATTTATTGCACATCACTGCGGGCAAGACGGTCGCCGATATCGGCGCGGGCTCAGGTTGGTTCACAGTGCGGGTTGCACGGCGCGTGGGACCAGCAGGTCTAGTGCTGGCGGAAGATATCAACCCGGAGGCCACGCACGCCATCGAGGATCAAGCAAAGAAGGAACAGCTCGCCAATATTCGCACCATCCTCGGAACGCCGGATGACGCCAGGCTGCCGCCCACTGCGATGATCGACGCGGTGCTGCTGCTGAAGGTTTACCACGAGATCGCACGGCCGATCCCATTCATGCAGCGTCTCAAGGGCTCGCTCAAACCTGGGGC
>JAYVDT010000094.1:0-1946 GCA_043749265.1 Rhodanobacteraceae bacterium
TCTTGGGGGCCTAACTGCGCAATCAGGGCTCGGCCGGAAAAGTCTTTTGTTCCAGGTGGCTGCTGGCCATCCCGTTGCGGAAATCCAAACGAAACTTCTGCATCGAGATCCCCAAATTGCACTGACTGCCTACCTGAGCCGGGAAGCTCTTCGACAGTCTTCAGCTTGCCATCAAAATTGAGCTTCGCCAACAAACTCTGCATTGGAGCAAGGGTCGTGAAGTCGCGGGATAGCCATGATGGAATCTCGTGTCCATCAAGAGTCCAATTCGTGAAGTCCACACCGAACGGTGAAAAGCCAATTGCACCTGCCCCAAGAGCGTAATAGAGGTCGCGTCCAAAGACATGGTTCAAGCCAGTTTCGGGAATGAACAAGGCATTGTCGGGACGCGCGTAAGCGCGCACCACATCCTTGAACAGCGTGAAGTCCTCCGAATAAAAGTCTGGACCGAGCAGATCGATAGACGGCGCAGTGGCCTTCCAGATCTCGATGTTCGCTTGTTGCGGGCCACCAGCGGGATACTCTTGTCCGGCACTTGCCCGATCCCGATTTTCCAGTGCGTACACCGGATATGTGATCCAAACGTTGCAATACATCGGCAGGGGGTACTCTGCCTTCCCTGCGGCGGCAACCCCGCTGATATAACGAGCCGTCGCATATGCGGCGTAGCGCTCCTCAGCATCCGCTCCGAAAGCTCGCTGCCAACTCTCGCCGGAGACGTGAAGATCACGGGCTACTGCCGCTGGCAAAGAACTAGCAAACTCCTTGTCGGCGGCTTCCGAATGGTCGCGTACAGTGCCTATCGCCCCAGACTCATTCTCAACCTGGATCATCAGGACAGTATGTTGCGAACCATCAATCTCGCGCAGATGTCGCATGAGTGCAACAAAGGCGCGTTTGTCAGCCTCCAGATTCGATGTAGATGTGGGTGACATGACGTCCAGCAGTTTGCCGTAGGCACTGATTTCTCGCGGGAAACGCTTTATATCGCCCTTCATCCACTCCGGCACATAATGGTTCTGCCCATTTTTCCATGTGCCGAACCAGAGCAGGACTAGCCTAAGGCCATGCTCTCGTGCTCCCTTGACGAGCAGGTCTACATCGGCAAACTCGAACTGACCCTCTTTGGGTTCAAGACGTTCCCAGTAGACGGGAGCTTCCACGGTGTTCGCATGCAGGTCGGTCAGGGCTGGCCAAACCTGGGGCAGCGTGTCAGCCCAGGAGCTTGAGTTATTAATTTGGGCTCCGAGAATGAGGTAAGGCGCGCCGTCCACGAAAAGGGCGTGCCGACCCTCTTTGGTTTCGAAATGGGGAGCCTTGTTCTGACCAAGACATGAACAGTCTGAAAAAATCATCAGAATGCAAAACAGCCCGAGAGATACAAGTAATTGCCCTCTTTTCCATTCGTTCTGTGAACGCATCGCGCCTCGTTTCCACAAACTGCAGATTATCGCTGGTGAAATGTCTTCTTGATGCGATAAGATTGCGCCGATGATAACGCTTACATCCAACAGACGTCCACCCGTTTGCTTCAATCCTGTATCTCCCATTCCTTCCGTCTGACGAATTTCGGTTGGCGCGGGCTTTGCTTGCGCCAAGAACTAGTGCGCATTTCTCACCACCAACAGGATGTCCATGAATCGCAGAAATTTCCTCAAATCCAGCAGCGCCGTCATCGCCATCACCGCTCTTCCGGCATCGCTCGATGCCCAAAACCTAGGCCTATTGGGCGGCCGCTCCATCTTTCCAATAAATCGCGGGTGGCGCTTTAGTCCGAAGGTGGTCGCAGGTGGGCACGATTTCGCATTTGATGACAGCGACTTTGCCTCTGTAGTAATTCCGCATACTAACCTGCGTCTGCCATGGCATAGCTTCGACGAGAAGAGTTATGAATTCATCTCTCTCTACCGCCGCAAACTGCAAATCCCCGCAGATGCTGCTGGCAA
>JAYVDT010000095.1:0-1944 GCA_043749265.1 Rhodanobacteraceae bacterium
TACTGCCCAACATTATCAGCCCTGTCTGCAACGTCCATCCCCCGAACGTCACACATACAGAACAAGCCTGCCAGCGAGAATCTCGCTGGCAGGCTTTGATTGACATCAGGTTATTTCAATCGACTACTTGCTTTCCCGCACCGGTGACCAGCGAAGGCCTCCACCAAATGTCGGCTTATAGAACTCACGCTGGACAGTGTAAGGCGTGCTCCCGTTATAGAAACCGAATACTTCATTATTCAGATTTAGCCCATACGCTACCACCGTGAAACCCTTGGGCAATTGATAAGTGCCCTGCAAGTCAATCTGCATATGCGAGTAGAAATACTGATCGCCGTTCGGTCCCTTTGGTCCGCCGCCGTTGCCGCCCTGTGTGATCGGACCGTTGTTATCCGTCGTGTACTGGTAGTTCGCAATATTGGCTTGGTTGTAAGTCATGCCCAAACGCAGCGACAGCCCCTTTTTGTCGTAAGTCGGCGAGAAGTTGTAGCTGTTCGGTGCTTGTCCGATAAGCGCTGGATTCGCGCCCTCCGTTCCACGATTCGGTCCGCTGATCTCTCCCGGCTGAATGACTGACGCATCGATGTACGCAGGCAGCTTCGCCTGCGACGCTGTGAACCCGTAGTTAGCCGAGACACCAAGACCATTAAGCATCCCAGGCAGGTAGGTAAAGTGCTGCTGAAAAGCGATCTCCAAGCCGTAGACATAAGCGCTTCCTGCATTGATCGTCTGTGTCAGCAGGTAGGGATTGTTGTTTCCTGTCAAAGCTGGATTTGCCGGCGCAAGCGTCTGGGTGCCTACGATCGGATTGCTCAAGCGCTTGTAGAAGAACCCCCCTTGGAGCAGCCCCGTGCCTGGCAGGGTGCTCTCGTAGAGGACGTCGAAGTTATCCGCGTATTCGGCCTTCAAACCTGGATTGCCCTCACTCACAGTAGTCCTCGCCGACCCACTGCTGGATACCTTCTGGTAAGGAACCAGGTCCGAGAAGTTAGGACGCGAGAGTCCACGGCCATACACAAACCGGATTCCAGAACTGGGCGTAATGCCGTAGCGTACCGATGCACTCGGCAGTACATCCAGGTAAGAACTCGTAATAATATTCGGCACGGATCCAACGGCGTTTGCATTCCGTGCGCCCAGATAGCCCTTGTTGTTTTCGCTCGTGTTCTCAAACCGCACGCCAAGCACGACCCTTGCCTTCCCCAGGTTCGTCGAGTTCATCAGATATCCGGCGGATACTTTCTCAATTTGGTTGAAGGAATTACCCACCGTATCGTTGATGCCGCGATCGCTCTGTGCGCCGAATGCACGGACTTTGTCATATTCAACGGTAGGTCCGAACTTGTAGTTACCCCCGTAGTAATTAGGATCCTGAAAATCCCCCAAGAAGTTCGTCATCGCCGTCGAAGCATCTTCAAACGGCTTTATGTGTCCACCCACGACCGGGTAAATGTTGGGATAGTAGTTCCGCGTGTTCTGGTTTTCAAACTTGTGTTCATTGCGGAATCTGCCTCCAAACTCAAAGGTGCTGGCATGTCCGGCAAACGTATAAGGCGTTATCAGCGATCCACCAAGGCCAAGATCGACCTCGGGGCTATACAGGTTCTGAACCGTCTGACCCGTATAGAAGTACTTTGTCGGATCAAAGATATTGACGCCATTCTGAACATTCAAATGCGGCAATAAGGGATTAGAAACATCCAGGTTGTATTGCACGTTGTTCAACGGATTCGCATCCGCTAACGGCGAAAAGTGCGCCACGGAGTATCCGTCATCGCGTGTGCGCCCAACTGACGACTCCAGGTCCCATGAAAGCGCCGAGCGACGAATCAATTGGTGTCCGCCAAGCTGCAACCCACCAATATCCTGCACCGGCCGGCGACGCAGCGCAGTGAACGTTACGTTACCATCCAACCCGCCCTGGGTCAGCGTCGTTGCGTCGGC
>JAYVDT010000096.1:0-1944 GCA_043749265.1 Rhodanobacteraceae bacterium
TCGCCTTAGCGAACCTCTACCTGCATCGCAAACGGTTGGCCGTGCTCAAGTAGAACTGCGCCCGGAAGCCGGGAAATGACTCCAGACAACCAGAAAACAAGGTCCTCGAGCATCCCACAGCAGTCAACTCCTGGACTCAACTCGCAGTCGGCAACAAATCAAACGCCTACGCAGAGGTTCCCTAGGTTGTTATCACCCTACTTTTGTCTGGCTCTTGTACGCCGTTACAAGCATGCCCCACTCATTTCATGGGCAATAACACTTTGAAAGAGCGGCATGAAAACTCCATGACCGCCGCTGGGCAATGGTTAAAATCGCTAGATACAGCAGAAATTGCACCCAACAATCAGGCTCTCTACACGCTGGCTGTAAAGCTTTGTGATCGGGAATTTTTATTCCACACTGTTGTAGAGGCAAGCGGGTCTCCAAAAATAAATCTGTCTTCTCCCGGCGCTCTTCTTAGTATGAGGCGGCCAGCGTTGCTAAGACTATTGCTCAAGGCAGTGGTAGCCTCAAAGATTCTGTGGCCAGAGTGGCCTAAAGAAGAAGTAGCGTGCCTGCTTGGGGGCATTGCCTTATCATATGCACGCGAACGAGATCTTATTGTTGTAGCTGCACTCATTCGGATTGCAGGTAGACTCAGTCTCCGGGTCAGCCTGTTAGACGAAGCTTGCGAATTTCTTTTGGATCAGCAATCCGACAACGGCTCCTTCGGTCTTTTCGCATCCGAATCCCTTCAAGTGAAAGCCGCATCTGCATTACAACTTAGCCGGTTGCGATTAACCGTAGATGCCGTATCCGCATTATCGAGCTATCTCGAAAGAAGCTCTCCTGCATAGAGTTTCTCTCATACCCAATAGCTTTTGTCGTTGCAACCGTCAACAATCGAATCAGAATTGCAGTCAGGCAAGATGTATTCACACCTTGAAGGATTGACGTGAATGAAAACAATAGCCTTTCAGTCAAAAGGGGCGGTAGTGGGAAGACCACACTGGCCGTCCGTACGGCTTTAGCTGCCCAAGAATCGCGGGAACGGGTCGCTGTGGTGCACGTTGATACTCAGAAGTCCGCCAGCGTGTGGGGCCAGTCACCGCTTCAGTATCTGAACTGCCCAAGGTGCTCTCACTGGACCTTGGAGTTCCCGGCTTGAAATGTGCCAGTGGGGAAGAGAGACACTGGACAAGGAGAGCATATGGGACGAGGCAAGAAGTACCAACCTGAGCAGGTGGAAATCTGCTGCGGCAGATCGAAGTGGCGATCGCGAACGAGAAGACAGCGGCTCTGGCGTGTAAGGAAGCCGGGATCGTGGAGCAGACGTACTTCCGCTGGCGCAAGGAATACGGCGGGTTGCAGGTAGGCCAGGCGAAGCGGCTGAAAGAGTTGAAGCAGGAGGACTCGAAGCTGAAGCGTCTGGTAGCGAACCTGTGCCTGGACAACCTTGTGTTGAAGGACTTCGCCTCGGGAAACTTCTAAGCCCTGAGCGACGACGGATCGCTACATCTCATGCACAGCAGCAGCATAGGATGACGGAGCGCAGGGCTTGCCGGTTGGCCAACCAGCCGCGCGGTACGCAGCGCTATCGTGCGATACGGCGAGAAGACGAAGATGCACTCACGCAAGCGATCATCCAGCTTGCCAGCCAGTACGGCCGTTATGGGTATCGCCGGATCACGGCGCTGGTCGAGTGCCAGGGTGATCGAGGCCTTGGCCGACGTCATGGTGATTAAGGGAGTGCCGGAACATCTTCGATCGGACAATGGGACGGAGTTCGTGGCTAAGGACCTATGGAAATGGTTGGCCAAGACAGGAGCAAAGACGCTGTACATCGAACCCGGCTCTCCATGGGAAAACGGCTACTGCGAGAGCTTCAACTCCAAGCTGCGGGACGAGTTCCTCAACGGGGAGATCTTCTACTCGATGAAAGAACTGCGCGTGCTGGCCGAA
>JAYVDT010000097.1:0-6734 GCA_043749265.1 Rhodanobacteraceae bacterium
CACCCAGTGCAGATGCTGGTGAATAGCCCGCAACGCCATCGTCAACACCGCCGGACCGTATACGATCACCAGAATCGACTCCACCAGAAAGCGAATGAATTTGCCTGCCGTGATCGCAAGAAAATAGCTCACCACCCTCATCTCAAAAACGCCCGCCGCCAGCTCAAACAGCTTCACCGGCATCGGTGGCGGACACATCGCGGGCAGCATGATCGCCAGAAACTCCTGCTTCTCAAAGCGATCGCGCAGTTTTTCATATCGCTCGCGGTTGATACGCTTCAGCAGGAAAAGCTCACCACCGGCGCGCCCCAGGTAATACGGCAACAAGCCGCCGATCGCAGACCCGAGCGCCGCCATAAAGCAATACAACACCGTCTTGCCGTGATCCGCCGCGCCATAGCTGACGATGAGCGGATCCAGAAACGGCATCGGAATGGCCGCCGAATCGATCATCGACAAACCCAGAATCCCGAACACTCCAAACGGCTTCAGCACTGCCAGCAGCCAGAACTTCGCCTTTACAAGCCACAACCCAATCTTTTTCCAGGGAATACCAAGCAACACCGCTGCCAAACTGCTCAATCTGAGCCTCCACCAGCAGTCGGATGCTCGGTATCACCCGCGAGCAAGTCCAGCGCGTGTGGAAGCAGATGAAGAATAGCCTTCAGCGACGTCGTAGCCCCCGCCGGGCTACCCGGCAGATTCACCAACAGCGCCTGCCCCAGGCATCCGCACACCCCGCGGCCCAACGCTGCCAGCGGCGTTTGCTCCAGTCCCGCGGCCCGCATACGCTCGCTCAATCCTTCCACCAGCCGTTCGCACACCATGCGCGTCGCCTCCGGAGTCACATCCCGCATCGCGAGACCAGTCCCGCCCGTCGTCACGATCAAGTTCGCTTCGGCCGCATAGTGCCGCAGCGCATGCGCAATCTCGCCCACTTCGTCCGGCAGCGTCGCGCGCTTGGGCTCAGGCAGCCCAGCCTCGACCAGCATCCGAGCCACCGCAGGACCAGACACATCCACCCTGCTGCCCGCCGAGCACCGGTCACTGACCGTCAACACAACCGCCCTATAGTCTCCGCTAAATGCTCGCATCGTCCTCCGAGTTTACAAAACAAAGAGCTGGTGCACAGGGACACCCATCGCATCCCCTCTCAAATCTCGCTTTTCACGTTTGCGCCCCTATCTAATACACTTGTAGGGACGAACTTAAAAGCACCGGCCAACGTCAGTGCCAAGACCTCCGTATGCCCATCCTGGAAATCCCTCCAAATCCGGCCCCCGCTCCCGAACCGCCCCAACCGCTCAAGGTGCAGGCCGGGCGCTTTGGCGAGCTGGACCACACCGAACTCGTCCATCTGCTGGATTCGCTCGAAGACGACCGCTCCAGTTCGCGCTTTCGCGAGTCCATCTACCTCTCGGTCATCTTCTATCTCGCACTCGCATGGTTTGTCTTCTACGGCCCCCGGGTGCTCTTCCATCAGGGCCGGATCGTGAACCCAGCAGAGGTGCTGAAGCAACGCGAACTGACCTACCTCGACGTCCCTAAAGACCTCTCCAAGCTAATTCCACCCAAGGACGCCAAGGCGATCAGCGATCACAGCACCCGCGCCCAGACCGCGCACCCCTCGCTCGACAAAAAGACTCTCGCGCAGTTGCAGGCCATGCGCAGAGCCGGCGAAGCCGGCGCCGCCGCACCGAAGCCCCTCCCCCCTACTCCAGAACCCCAGGCCGCCGCCGCTCCGCAGCCCGCGCCGCCCGAGCCGCAGCAACAGGCGCAGGTTCGCCCTCAGCCACCCGCCACGCCAACGCCGTCCATCCCTGACGCGCCTAAGCCGTCTGCATCCACTCGACCAAACTTCTCCACCGCCACCAACGCTGGCGACGCTGTCCGCCAGGCCGCCAATGCCGCCGCGCGCAGCCATGGCCAGGGCGGCGAAAACGGGGCCAACGCACCCAACTCCCACCAGGGAACCAACACCGGCATGGAAGTCCTCTCCGACACCCAGGGCGTCGACTTCGGCCCCTACCTCAAGCGCCTCAAACGCCTCATCACCGCCTCCTGGTACCCCCTCATTCCGGAAGAGTGTTACCCGCCGCTCAACAAGGAAGGGCAGACGCTCATCCGCTTCACCATTCAACCCAACGGCGTCGTCTCCGCCATGCACCTCGACGGCAGCACCCATGACATCGCCATCGACAAGGCAGCCTGGGGAGGCATCACCGGCGTGGGCCAGATGCCCCCGCTCCCCCCCGAATTCAAGGGCGAAAACCTCCAACTCCGCATCCAGTTCCTCATCACTCACGACCGCAGCCAGCTAGACCAGTAGCCCAAGCTCTCGGTCGTCATTCCGCAGAGCGCCTCATGGCATTCCGCACCGCCTTCTTCACTGGCAACCAGTAGCATCCCTCGTGCTGCCATTCCGCCTGCGCTTTTTGTTGTCATTCCATAGCGAAGCAGGTGCCCTTCCCCTCCCGACCTTCCCCACCTCCACGCATCAGCCGTCCATATACTTCCTTATCCGCCCTGTTCCGCGTTGGGCCCTGTCCTCCTCCAACCACCCCCAACTCAGCGATACTGGTGCAGGCGCCCATCATGACCATCACCCCTCCAGACCACACCGAAGCACTCCGCCGCGAGCGCCGCTCTCAACTCCGTGGACTCCTCCTGCTCGCCGGTGCCGTCCTGACCTTCCTCCTCCTCCGGGCCCGTCCCTTGCACCTGTTCCACCCAAACTGGTGGCGTCCCTGAGCATGCGCCCCCTGATCGCTCTCTTCGGCCCCACCGCCTCCGGCAAGACCGCTCTCTCACTAGCCCTGGCCCGCCACTTCCACGCAGAAATCCTCTCCTGCGACTCCGTCTGCGTCTATCGCCACATGCAAGTCGGCACCGCCAAGCCCACGCCCATCGAGCGCGCCGAAATTCCCCACCACCTCATCGACCTCTACAATCCCGACCAGACCTGCACCGCCGGCGACTACTCCCGTCACGCCCGCGCCACCCTGGCCGAGCTTGCCACCCCCGCCGTCCTCCCCATCATCAGCGGAGGCACTGGTCTCTACCTTCGAGCACTCCTCGACGGCCTCTTCTCTGCCCCGCCGCAGAACCCTGCTCTCCGCGCCCTCCTGCGTATGCGAGCATCGAAACGTGGCCCGGCCCACCTGCATCGAACGCTCGCCCGTCTCGACCCCAAAGCCGCCGATCTAATCCACCCCAATGACCTCTCGAAGGCAATCCGCGCCATAGAAGTCTCTCTCGCCGCACGCCGTCCCATCACCGAACAGTGGACCGAAGGCCGCGACGCCCTCACCGGCTACCGCATCCTCCGCCTTGGTCTCGCGCCCGCCAGAGACGGACTCTACGCCCGCATCAACGTCCGTGCCGAAGCCATGTTCCGCAACGGCCTCATCGAAGAAACTCGCGGCCTCATCCAACGGTTCGGCCCCGACTGCCGCCCGTTCACCTCGCTAGGCTACGCCGAAGCCAGTTCCGTTCTCTCCGGCCAACTTACCGAGTCGCAAGCCGTCGTCGCCGCCCAGCAGGGCCATCGTAACTATGCAAAGCGACAGATCACGTGGTTTCGCCGCGAAGCAGAACTCCACCCCGTCCACTGGCTCCGTGGTCTCGGCGACGAACCCGCCATACTCGCTGAAGCCACTACCTTGATCGAAAAGCACCTGTCGCCGGCGCAACAAAAAGCCCGAACATAAGTCCGGGCTTTCCGCGCATTTCCCTTCACTCAAATCACTGCGGACGAACAGACAAATCCTCCGCCAAACGGAAGTTCACAACCGACTCAGCCGGAATCTCGATGTCCCGATTTCCCGTCAAGCCGCCAAGCGCCGTACCTGCTCCCGCTCCGGCCAAACCCCCGACGAGCAGTCCAACACCGCCTGAAGCGACACCGCCCACCAGCATCCCCAAGCCTGTGCCGCCGCCGATAAACGCTGCCGACCGCTTGCCCTTACCCTTTTTAGTCCTCACGTTGTCACGCGTATCCAGCGCATAACGCTGCCCGTTCAGCTCCATTGAGGTCAGTCGCAGCTCCAGAATCGAGCTGCCCTTGAAATGACCACGTTTGTGCGACGCATCAATCACGCCTTCTACCGGTGTGCCGTGCGGAATCGCAATGCGGTTACTGCCTTCGCCCATCACATCGCGAACCACTTCACCAGAAAACCGCTCACCAGCCCGGCTCGTCTTGACGCTGATGTGCTGGTTGATCCGGATTGCAAGATCCGTGCCACGTGGAACATTTACGTCCACAGGCGAGATTACCGGACCGGAGCTGACAGGTTGCTGCGTTCCCGCACCATAACCTGCCGCCCCGGGCGCCGTCGCATTGCCCGAGCCACCCGGTCCATTGCTGTATCCCTGCTGGTTCGGGCCCACGGCCGTCTGCCCAGGCCCATTCGCAGGCCCGCTCACAGGACCGTTCTGAACCAGGTTTTGCTGCCTCGTCGGGCCAGGTATCGCCGACATCTCTGTCGTCGAGGTAGTAGCGTGCGTCGTCTGTCCACCGCTCGTCGAGTTCGTTGTCCTGGTCGTGGTTACCTGCTCCATCGTCTGACCTGGGGCCGGTGGCTGAATCAGCGTCGTTACCGTGTTACCGTCCTTATCGGTCCATACCACCTGCTGCGGAGATCCTGTAGCCGCCGCCTGCTGCTTGGCCTGTGCAATCGCATTGTCATTGGCCTTGTCCTGCGAGCTCTTGCAGCCCGCAAAGGTAAGGGCAAACGCGAAGGCAGTCATCTGAACGGTCCTGCCGATGGTGCTTCTGGTTGCTGCAAACATGCTTACCGTCCTCTTTCGACTGGGATTAGTGGCCCAGGCGGATAAACTCTGTAAATCACGAGAGCGAGAGTTGCTCTTTTCCGACACCTTTTTGATCGGATGCCAAAGCGTGTCCACAAGGCATCTTGCTCCAGCAAAAAGGTTTACGATTGAGTTATGTCTACCGTTGTAGCACGTCCGCAGCTCTCCCACCTCACCGCTCAGCTCGATGACCTCAAGCGTGCTGGCACCTTCTTCAAACTGCGTCAGCTGGACGACATACAGGGCCCCGTCTGCACCTACGACGGCCGCAAGGTCATCAACCTCGCGAGCAACAACTACCTCGGCCTTTGCAATCACCCCAAGCTCGAAGAAGCCGCCATCCGCGCCGTCCGTGAACATGGCGTGGGATCCGGCGCAGTCCGCACCATCGCCGGCACCATGCGCATTCATATGGAGCTCGAAGAAAAAATCGCCGCCTTCAAAAATGTTGAAGCCTGCGTTGTCTTCCAATCCGGCTTCACCGCCAACGCCGGCACCGTCGGCTCTATCCTGGGCAAAGAAGATTTCATCCTGTCCGACGAACTCAACCACGCCTCCATCATCGACGGTGCACGCCTCTCCCGGGCCAAGATCAAAGTCTTCCGCCACAAAGATGTCGCGCACTGCGAAGAGCTGCTCCTAGAAATCCAGAACGAGCCCGGCAAAAAACTCATCATCACCGACGGTGTCTTCTCCATGGACGGCGACATTGGTCCCGTCGGTGAACTAGCCGCGCTTGCAGAAAAATATGGCGCCATTATGATGGTCGACGACGCCCACGCCTCCGGTGTCCTCGGCCGCAACGGCCGCGGCTCCGTCGACCACTTCAACGTCCACGGCAAAGTCGACGTTCAGGTCGGCACCCTATCCAAAGCCATAGGCGCGCTGGGTGGCTACGTCTGTGGCTCACGCGACCTCATCGACTTTCTCTACCACCGCGCGCGTCCCTTCCTCTTCTCCACCTCGCATCCGCCGTCCGTCGCTGCCACCTGCATCGCAGCCTTCGACATCCTGCAGAACGAGCCCGAACGCATCGAGCGCCTCTGGGCCAATACCGACTACTTCAAGCAGCAACTTAGCGCCGCAGGCTTCGACATCGGCGGACACACCACCCCCGCCTCTGAAACGCCCATCATCCCCATCATCGTCGGAGACGGCCGCCGCACCATGGACTTCTCCAAGGCCCTCTTCGAACAAGGCCTTATGGCCACCGGCATCGCATTCCCTACTGTCCCCGAAGGCAAGGCCCGCGTCCGCATCATCATGACCAGTGAGCACACCCGCGAGCAACTGGACCAAGCCCTCGAGATCCTCACCACGACCGCCAGAAAGATGAGCATCCTATAGCGCTTGTGCCGCCACGCTCGACGGCCAGCTTATAGATGTCCCGGACGCAAACCAAGACGCTCTAAAAAGTGGCCTATTTACGGTCAAACTTTTTGTGCCACATGTGTTGTCACCCCGCTTGCATCATCTCCATCAACTTACCCACCGTATTCCAGTTCCGAGCCGTGCTTACCGTCTTCAACTTCGTATCGAAATACACGTTTGTAAGCTTCGTGCGGGCCATCCCCTGCGGAATGTGTAGATAAACCTCGCGCCCCACAACCGCAAAGCTGTCGCCCGGGGATCGCTCAGGATCAAGTGCCTTTACGGCGACCGCGGCGAGCATATCCGCGAGAAAATATACATACAGCAACTGAGTCGGAGCCCCTGCGAAGGGATTGCGCGCGTAAGCCTTCCGCAGGTCGTCGGCGGACCGCAACACAATGCGCCCCGGATACCCGTAGGACGCTGCAATCTGCCGAGTGACCGCCTCCACCACAGGCTCCGCTGCATCCGCTTCAAACACAACATTGCCGCTCTGTATATAAGTCCGCACCCCGTGCGCTCCAACCGCCGTAAAGATCGCGGCCAAC
>JAYVDT010000098.1:0-1939 GCA_043749265.1 Rhodanobacteraceae bacterium
CGAAGCCGACGGCGGGGATGTCGCTGTCGAAGATGCCGAAGAGTCCATGCTGGCCGGACTCCTTGTCCTTCTGAGCTTTCTGGGCGTGCTCAATGGCCGTGTCCAATGCAGCCATGACGGCGGCGCGGGGCCCAAAGCAGTCCATGGCTCCGGCCTTGATGAGCGACTCGAGGACGCGCTTGTTCATCAGACGCAGGTCAACGCGCTCGCAGAACTCCCAAAGCGACGTGAAGGGTCCCTTATTTGGTTCTGCGCGGGCGGCGAGGACGCTCTCGATGGCGTTGTGGCCGACATTCTTAATGGCGGCGAGGCCGAAGCGGATGGCCTCGATCTTTTGTGGGGGCTCGGGCGGTGGGGTGGATCCACTCATCCCGAGGTTGCCTGGCTGAATCGGGCACGGAGCGTCGATAACTGAGGGCGTGAAGCTGGCGAGCGAGATCTGGACGTCGGGTGGGACGACGGCGATGCCGATCTCTTTGCACTCGGAGATGTACTTTACGACGTTTTCGGGCTTCGAGGTTTCGCTGGTCAGGAGGGAGGCCATGAACTCGACCGGATAGTGGGTCTTGAGGTAGGCGGTATGGTAAGCGAGGAGTGCGTAGGCGGCGGAATGGGACTTGTTAAACCCGTATTCAGCAAACTTGGCCATGAGGTCGAAGATGTTGCCTGCTATGGCTTTGGGGTGTTTGTTGTCGGCTGCTCCTTCCATAAACTTGATCTTCTGCCGGGCCATTTCGGGGGCGTCCTTTTTACCCATGGCACGGCGCAGCATGTCGGCCTGGCTGAGAGAGAAGCCTGCGAGCCGGTTGGATATCTGCATGACCTGTTCCTGGTAGAGCATGACGCCAAGGGTCTCGCTCAGGATGGGTTCGAGTTCGGGCAGTTCGTATTCAACGGCGCGGCGCCCCCACTTGCGCTCAATAAATTCGTCCACCATGCCGCCCTGGATTGGGCCGGGGCGGTAGAGGGCGTTGAGGGCGGTCAAATCTTCTACGGTATTGGGTTTGTAGCGGCGAAGGACGTCGCGCATGCCGCCGGATTCAAACTGGAAGACGCCGGAGGTGAGGGCTTTATGGAAGACCTGCTCGTAGGTCCTCGCGTCGTCGAGGGGGATGGTGGCGAGATCGACATCGACTCCCTTGGTCTGCTTGATGAGTTGAAGGGCATCGTCGATGACTGTGAGGGTAGTGAGGCCGAGGAAGTCCATTTTGAGCAGACCCATCTTTTCGATGGAGCCCATGTCGTAAGACGTGACGATGGCTTCGTCTTTGGTGCGGGTGACGGGGACGAGTTCAGTGAGGGGGCTGGGGGCGATGACGACGCCGGCCGCGTGGACGCCGGCGCCGCGGACGAGACCTTCGAGGCGCAAAGCCGTGTCGATAAGTTCACGGATTTTGGGTTCAAACTCGTAGGCCTGAGTGAGTGGCCCGTTGTCGGCGAGGACCTCAGAAATGGTGACGCCAATCTTGCCCTGGATCATCTTGGCAATCCGATCGACTTCGCCGTAAGGCATATCGAGGGCACGGCCTACATCCTTGATCGCCGCTTTAGCCGCCATCGTATTGAAGGTGATGATCTGGGCGACCTGGTCAGTTCCATATTTGCGACGGACGTACTCGATGACCTCTCCGCGGCGATTCATGCAGAAGTCGATATCGATATCTGGCATGGAGATACGTTCGGGGTTGAGGAAACGCTCGAAGAGGAGCTCGTTCTGAAGGGGATCAACGTCGGTGATCTCCATGCAGTAGGCCACGAGCGAGCCGGCTGCGGAACCGCGGCCGGGGCCAACGGGAATATGCTGCTCGCGAGCGTAGCGGATAAAGTCCCAGACGATCATAAAATAGCCGGGAAACTTCATCTGCTTGATGCAGGTAATTTCGCGGTCCAGACGTGCGTGGTAATCGGCTTCGGTCTTGCGGAGTATGCCGCGGCTGCG
>JAYVDT010000099.1:0-1939 GCA_043749265.1 Rhodanobacteraceae bacterium
AACGGCAACATTTACGGCGACCTTCACCGCGCCCTCCAGTGCTTCCGGCACCCCGACCGGTACGGTGCAGTTCTACTCGGACGGAACGGCCATCGGCTCCGTGCTGACGCTTGCGAACGGCAGCGCTACGACCACTGGCTTGGCGTTCGCTCCGGCCCGGACGTACGCGATTACTGCTTCCTACTCAGGTGACAGCAGCTTCGGCCCGGCTGCCACGCCCGCGTTTTCCCTGGTCGTTACGAACCCCACGGCCATTGCATCTACTAGCATTCTTACGGGCACCAACGCCACGCCCACGACCATCCAGGCCGTCGGGTTCACCGACACGGTCTCCGGAACGAGTGGGACTGCGACTGGCACAGTTCAGTTTGTGGTCGATGGCGTGAAAAAGGGTGTTCCCATCACTCTGGCCAACGGATCGGCCACGATCGCACCATTCCTCTTGATCGCAGGCGCCCACACCGTGAGCGCAAGTTACTCCGGCGACTCTACCTACTCCGTCTCAACTTCCAATAACGTCACCCTCAATGTGACGGCCCTCGCTTCGACCACGGTGGGCACCGCAACTCCCTCGACGATCAACACATCTCAGACATCCACCATCTCCTTCACCGTGACTGGCAGTGGCGGCGGACCAGTTCCCACCGGCAGTGTCGCGCTTTTGTCCGGCAATAACAACCTGGGCAGCGTGACGCTTGTCAACGGAACTGCTACGGGTATCTTGGGGCCCGTAGCGACGCCCGGTACTTATACCTTCACAGGTCTTTACTCGGGCGATAGCGTCTACGCGGGATCCAATTCGGCCAATTTTACTGTCACGGTGAGCTCCGGTCAGGGATCAGGCGGTACGGTCACTCTCACACCCGGCACGCCGAGTCTCAGCACGGCGGCTGGCACAGCTGTGACCGACGCCATCACAGTAACTTCGACAGGCTTTATAGGCCAGCAGAACCTTAGCTGCGTCGTCACTTTCAACGGTCCCGGCTCCGCCGTCAACATCCCAACCTGCACCTTCTCCCCCGCTTCCGTCAACTTCACTGCTTCCGGCACGTCCGCTTCGACGATCACCATCTCAAGCATCACTCCTCATACCTCGGGCGGCGGCACCTTCTCCTCCAACCGCAGTATCGGTCTCGGGGGCCTGGGCGGCGCCACTTTGTGCGCATTCCTGCTCGCCTTCATTCCACGCCGCAGCCGTCGTACCCTCAGGGCCGCACGTCTTCTGATAGCTATAGTTTTCCTTGGTGGTATGCTCACGACGCTTTCCGGCTGCGGCAACACCATTACAGCCGTCGCGCCCCCGGTGGCCGGGACCACTGCCGGGTCGTATGCTGTCGTCATCAGCGCCAACAGCAATTTTGGGGGAACCGGAAACGTAACTACTTCGGTCCCCATACCCCTGACGATCCGCTAACTCAAATCGACGAGGCATCCGGGTCTCTTTGCATCGCTACCGACCAGCGATCCCATCGAGACCCGGCCTGGTTGAAGACCGAACCCGGGCAGATACTTTCGCTGCCTCTCCATGGCCTCGTATTCTTGATTCAGCTATGCTCCTTCCTCGCACGCTCGCCGGCGGACGCATCCAGCCTCACGTTCTGCCACGCGGACCCAACGGGCTGCCGCTCTGCCGTTGGTGTGAGTTGGAGATCCTCGCCAAACGCCGCCGTACCTTCTGCTCGGACTTCTGCGTGCATCAGCATCGCCTGCGCACCGACCCCGGCTACCTCCGCGACCAGGTCTTTGCCCGCGACTGCGGTGTCTGCCAGGCGTGCCAGGGGGATACGGTCGCCATCTATGCCGCACTGAAACGCTCGCGTGGAAACGCCCGCGCCGCGGGGCTGTCGCTCTACGGTATGAAGTCGATCGCAAGCCGCCGCTCCCTGTGGGACGCCGACCACATCCTCCCGGTCGCAGAAGGGGGAGGGCAATGCGACCT
>JAYVDT010000100.1:0-1936 GCA_043749265.1 Rhodanobacteraceae bacterium
CGCTCCCGGCCAATTGAGGTGTTGGGGCCGTGGCCGGGGATGACGATTGTCTCGTCCGGGAGAGTGAGGAGACGGTTCTGAATGGAGCGGATCAGGGTACTGATGTCGCCGCCTGGCAGGTCGGTACGGCCTACGCTGCCGGCGAACAGTGTGTCGCCGGCGAGCAGGAGAGATTGGTCTGGGAGGTAAAGGGATAGACTGCCGGGGGTGTGTCCGGGGGTGTGGAGGACGTTGGCGGTTAGTCCGTGAATCTTGACTGTCTGGTTATCTGGTAGATCAGCGTCGGGTGGGGCGACCTCCGGCGTGGGGATATTGAGCCAGCCGGCCTGAATGTCCATCATGGCGACGAGCGGCAGATCGTGCTGGTTGTAGAGGATGGGCGCACCGGTGATGCGCTTGAGTTGCTGGGCGCCGGCTATGTGATCGATGTGGGCGTGGGTGATGACGATTTGCTTGACGGTGAGCGCGTGCTTGGCGAGCAGGGCGAGAATGCTTGGGATGTCGTCGCCTGGGTCGACGACGATGGCTTCCCTGGATTGCTCATCGCCGAGGATGGTGCAGTTGCACTGAAGCGGGCCTACGGGGAGGGTTTCGCGGATCATGAGATGAGGGTAAGGGATGATCGGAGGCAAAGCAAAAGCGCGAGCCATGGGCCCACGCTTTATTGTGCCCGGGAGATGGTTACTTTTTGGCTGGAGTGCTTTGCGTGGTCTTGGTTCCGGAGAGAACCGAGTGATCAGCGGAACTGGTGCGCGAGAGCACGATGGTCAGGCCAATGGCGGTGAACATGAAGATAACCGCCGCATAGCTGGTCAGCTTGGTGAGCAAATTGGCGGCTCCGCGGGGACCAAAAGCTGTTTGTGATCCCTGGCCACCAAAGGCACCGGCGAGGTCAGCCGACTTGCCCGTCTGCAAGAGCACGACGCCAATGAGGAAGAGGCTGATGATGACGTGGCATACAACGAGGAAGTAGAGCAGAAAGTTCATGTCGGAGATCAACTGCCTTCTTTGGAACAGAATAGTTGCAAGGGAGCGGGAGAGCAGACTAGAGATTACACGTCTTGGGCGCTTGCATCCTTATATCTCTAAAGTCTACCACCGAGTTTTTGGAAGTCTCAAGAAGTTGCAATGGTGCAGCCCGTGCACGCAACCTTGAGATTTGTTCCATCTAAAAAGAAATCGTCTGCAAGGTAAGTAGTCGTGTCGCGGCAGTGGAGGCCGGCAGTCTCCCGATCCTCAACTTCGAGATTGGCCTGTTCGGCTGAATGGCGTTAACGTATTTGATACTGTTTCCAGCTCCCTATCTAAAACCCAACGATCCCGTGTACTGGTTCATGATGCAGATTGGCTTGGTCATCGTTTACTTTACGTCGTTTCCAATGAACCGTCTTGTGGTGGAGTGGGACGCGAAGGAAGGCATAAGATGAGGAGTTTTGATACCTGTGAGTGGATTCCGACGGAGAATGGATTACTTGCCAGCATCACGGATCATCACGCCAGGTTCTTGAGCTTCCTTGCGGCGCGAGTTGAAAACATCGCGACTGCTGAGGACATATTTCAGTCCGCTTCTATCAAAGCGATAAAACACGGCTCCGAGATTTGAGACGCAGAGGGTATAGCTGCATGGTTTTATCGCGTTCTTCGCAATGCAGTCACGGACCATTACCGAAAGAGCGCAGTCAGGGAGCGAGTGCATGAGGAGATGGCCGCTGCTCTGCCGATGATCTACGAGAAAGAATTGGAGCAGACGGTCTGTGCTTGCACAGACGACGTGGTACTGGATCTCGACAAATCTCGACAGACAACGCTTCCGTCGGACTTCAAAGAGGGCGGAATGGCGTCAGCAAAGAAGCTGACTCCTGTTTTCACGATATTTGCCGAGCACCAACGCCTGGATTGCACCTGCCGACGAAGTGAACTGTAAGATTTGGGTTAC
>JAYVDT010000101.1:0-1935 GCA_043749265.1 Rhodanobacteraceae bacterium
CTGAAAAGCTGCGCCTCATTGACTCCGCACAGCGGCGTGCCGTCGAGCGTGGTCACGGCAACACCCCAATGCGCCGACGCGACTATGGGGTCAACGACCAGCGCCTTGATCTGCTCACAAAACGTCTGCGCCCGCAAACTGCCAACCGTACCTACCAGCATCAAGACCGCGCATGCGTGCTTTCCCATGGACGCAGTTTAGTGCACAGGCTAGGTCGTATGGTCCACGATGATCTTCCAGCCCTTGTCCGTCTTCTCAAGCACGAGCGAGAAAGTTCCGTCGGCCGGGCCTCCCGCCTTCTTGCTTCGGTCCACGCGGTAGTGGCCGATCACGACGGCGAAACGCTCATCCAGCAGGTGCGGTTCCAGCTCAACGAAGGAGAGCGTTCCCATTGCATCCTTGTTCGGATAGTTATGCTTGTAGTCGGTCTGCAATTGAGCAAAGCCCTTGCTCACCTGGCGGCCAATGAAAACCAGGTTGGGCGAGTCCTTGTAGGCCGAGAGGAAGGCGTCCATGTCCCCGCGATTCCACGCCCGTTCCTGTGCCGTCATAACCTTGATCACATCAAGTTCATCGCGCGACAGGGCACGGAGCTGATCCAGTTGAGTGTCAGCAGGCGGATCGGGCTTGTCCGAACTTTGCGAGTACGACGAGATGGGGCTGAGTAGCAAAACAAACAAAGGCAGATACAGGATGCGAAGCTTCATAGTCGGTCACCACCAGCTCTCTGCATAGTTACACGCAGAACAAGGGAAAGTAGTTTCATCCAAACTTCGATCGACACCGCCGGCTCCATGCGTTGGTGGCTTCAAATTGAATGTTGGCACAATCCAGAGGAACGTCACCAAGGGTTATATCGCGAGGGGCCAGGTAGTCATTTCAACAGGCAGGCGGAATTGCTACCCGGTACATCGTGCGACAAGGCGTTTGCACGTTGAGGATCGAACTCCGCGAGCATAATACACGGCGAAGTAACTAGAATGGGAGAATGAACGAGACGCGCACAGTCCACGCCGTATGCTCGCTCGATTGCCCCGACTCCTGCGGCGTTTTGGTAACGGTGCAGACGCAGGCGGACGGCCAGGAGCGCGCGATCAAGGTCCAGGGTGACCCCGCGCATCCGGTGACACGCGGTTTCCTGTGCGGCAAGGTGGCGAAGTACCTGAACCGCGTCTACGCGCCGGATCGGCTGCTGTATCCCATGCGCCGTCGCGCCGGAGTGGGAAAAGGACCCCTCGCGCAGGGTACCGAGGCTGCCGCGTTTGAGCGCATCCCCTGGGAAGAAGCGCTCGACGAGATTGCTCGTAAGCTGCAAGCGATCTCCGACGAGTTTGGGCCCGAGTCGATCCTGCCGTACAGCTATGCCGGCACCATCGGCCAGCTTGGTTATGGGTCGATGGACCGGCGTTTTTTTCACCGCCTCGGTGCCTCCCAACTTGACCGGACAATCTGCGCCACGGCTGGCGGTACCGCGCTCAAGAGCGTCTACGGCATCAAGCTGGGCACAACTCCGCAGGACTTCGCGCACGCCGGGATGATCATTGCCTGGGGAGCGAACATACACGGCAACAACATCCACCTTTGGCCGTTTATTGAAGAGGCGCGGCGCCAGGGCGCACGGCTGGTCGTGATCGACCCTTACAAAACCCGCACGGCCGCGCTGGCAGACGAGCACCTCGTTATCAACCCCGGTACCGACGCGCTGCTGGCGTTGGCGATGATGCACGTCATCTTCAACAGGGGACTCGAAGACGCCGCCTATCTGGGCGAGTGCACCGACGGCTCCGCGGAATTGCGCGAGCATGCGATCAAGCCGGAGCATAGCCCGGCGCAGGTAGCCGCGGCCACAGGCATCGATGCGGCTGCGATCATCAGGCTGGCCGAGGACTATGCCACGTGCCTGAAACGGACGGGCAAGCCGGCCGTCATTCGCTT
>JAYVDT010000102.1:0-1933 GCA_043749265.1 Rhodanobacteraceae bacterium
GCGCCGCACCGGTAAGGTGTTCCAAGTTATCTCCAACAATTGTCTTGAACCCTACGACGACACCCAGATCGTTCAGACCGGCAGTCAAATAAAGCGAGTTCGTATCCTGTCGGAAAGGCGTCAGCATCTCCGACCCCGCAGCAATAATCTCAGCAATCATGCCTTTAGGATGCGCCCGAACCTCAACCGACGCCAAACCTTATGTCTGCAGCAGATAAATTGGGGGTGCCCAGCGCCATTCTCAGGTATCGTCACCTGGGGCATAGTTAAAAGATCTGCGTTCGCTGTTGCCTTCACCAACATCCTGAGCGAAACGAAGGGCCCGCATCGGATCTCGCGAACCTACCCCAACTGAACCTCGAACACTGCGTCCCGAGTAGCCACCGCCGCCTTCCCCTCCGGCAAAAACGCCAGCCCAATCACATTCGAGCCCGCCACCACAACCTCTGCCTCACCCCCCGGAGTAATTTTCACAATCCCGCGTTCCCCCTTCAGTGAAGCCGCGACGTATAAGTTATCCGCCGAATCGAAAGCCATCCCCTGCGCTCGCCCCAGCCCTTGGTAGAACACCGACCCACGCCCATCCTTATCAATCGCATGCACCGTCTGGTTCGACGCTGTAGTAGGTCCCGTCACATATAGCGTTCCTTTGCTATCGAACGCCAGGTGGTACGCCGCAATCGAAGGCTCGAGCGTCGCAAAAACAAACGTCTCTCCCGCCTTGAAATCCTCCGCCTCGCCGCCCATCCGAATCTTGAAGATCGTCCCCGACCGATCTCCCACATACAGATCACCCGCTTGGTCAAACGCAATCCCCGTAGCGATCCCCAGCCCTTCGGCGAATACCGCCACATCGCCTGATGCATCTATCCGATACACCGTACCTTCAGCCCGCGAGCTGCAATACAGTAACCCATCCTGGCCAAATGCCAGCCCCGTGGGATTCAGGATGTTCCGCGCGAACGGTCTTAGCTCATGCACCACGCCCTCCGGCGCCGGCGCAATCCTAAAGATTGAAATCGGAGTAGCCTGCCCACGCGAGCCAGACAACGTTGTAAACACATTCCCCTTCGCATCCACGGCAGGATTTGCCACCGGGTGCAGGTTCTCCGCCATCGCCACCGCCACCGCCACATGCAGCCCGTTTGACCGTACCCCACCGTGCGTAACGACAATCTCCCCTGGTAGAACGCCTTCTGGAACCCGCACGATTGCCCGCGAGGATCGAGCCAGCGTAACCAACGCCGTTACGTCCGCAATCTCAGCCGAAAGCTCCGGGCCCAACCCCACGCCAATCAGTTCAATCTCTCCACCGGGCAGCGCCGCAGCAGGCCGGACATCCATCAAAGTAGGCATGCAACAAGCCTACCGCAATCCGCCAGACCAGTGCAGAACTGGGTGCGTCTGAGTCAAAAACCGATAACTTTTATAAAACAGCCCTAATACCAGATCCTCACCAACAACCCCATCCCCAGCGCCAGTACCCCCGCCGCCACATCGTCCAGCATGATCCCTACTCCTCCACGCAGCTTCTCCAAGTTCCTCACTGGCGGCGGTTTCGTAATATCGAACGCCCGAAACAGCAACAGCCCAATCACCGCATGCTGCCAATCTGCGGGCATTGCAATGAGAGCGATCAACTGACCCGCCACCTCATCAATCACGACGTGCCCAGGATCCTCCCGGCCCGACTCCCGAGCCACAATCGTAGCCGCCGGAATCCCGATCGCCGTAGCCACCGCCGCCGCCGCAACCGTCCCCCAGACCTGTGCCGCAAACGAGGGATGCCAAAGATGAATCGCCCCATACCAAAGCGCCACCGCGGCGCAGGACCCAAACGTCCCCGGCCCCGGCTGCATCAACCCCACCCCAAAGAAGGTGCTCACCACCCAGGCCCAGCCAGTCTTTTTCCCCGGCAAAGCCCGAACATCCA
>JAYVDT010000103.1:0-19079 GCA_043749265.1 Rhodanobacteraceae bacterium
AGAAGCCGGCGCCAGTTTTTCTGATTGCGTCGGTAAGACTTTTTAAGGTCTTCAAGGATTCGCTCTAAGTCTGCGTGGCCGCCTAGTTTTCGCCAAGCCGGGTTAATCGAGAACCAAGGGTAGTTCTCGTTGCCGAGATAAATCGCGCGGCGCAACCAGTGGAGGGCCTCGGACTCATCGCCTTCGAGCGCAAAATAGGTGGCGAGGCGGTAGGCCATCTCGGAGTCAGCCTCGGCGGCGGAGAGAGTCTCGTCGACTATGAAGGAGGCAGCCTTTTCGCGGTCGCCAAGCTGGACGTAGCAGAGAGCGATCGTTGGATAGACGATGCGGAGTGAGGCCTCTTCGCGTGTTACCGTTTCGAGAGTCTCGATGGCTTTGGCGAGGTTTCCGGTGCGCATCTGCTGGTACCCGAGAGAGATGCGCAAAAGGGGTTGCTTGGGCTCGAGCGTGAGACCCTTCTGAAGTTCGTCTGCGGCCAGTTCCAGCTGATTTTGGTATTGAAAGACGCGGGCGCGATTGTTGTAGATAAGAGCAGCATTTGATGGATTAAGGCGCAGAGCGATATTGAACTGCTCGAGCGCCTCTTCGTACATGCCGTCGATGCGCAGGGTCTGGCCCGCGACAAGGTGGACGTTCCAGTCATTTGACGCAGATTGCAAAAGGTTCTCGATGCCATGTCGCGCACTCTCCTTCTCCCCCCGGGAGAGAAGCATGTAGACGCGGTAAAGGTTGGATTCGACGGAACCCGGATCCAGAGACAGGGCTTTGTCAAAGGCACGTCGAGCTTCCAGCACATGCATTTGCCCTCCCAGGCCGTGCGAGGCGTACTGGAGATGAGTGATGCCAAGCCCCGACCAGGCGGGCGCAAAGTTTCTATCCTGAACGGTGACCGACTGGAACAACTGGCGCGCGCGATCCAGATCTTCCCGGCTGCCAGTCCGCGACATAAATGAGCTTAGGACGGCTCGTGCCTGAAGGTAGTCCTCGGAGATGTCCTGTGAAAGCGAAGGTGGGGGCAGCAGGTCATTTGGCGTCTGTAAGCCGCCAAGACCCTGAAGGGTGGAGAAGACCTCATTGCATATCTCTGCCTGGACAGCGATGAGATCAAAGCTGGCAACGTTGATGGAACCGCCGGCACGCACGGACTGACTGGGGACGTCGAGCAGTTGCCAGTTGAGATCAAAGCCGTGATCAGAGCGCAGGAAGTTGCCTGCGAGCACGAAGTGGACCAGCAGTTTGCGGCCGATTGAGAGGGGGTCCAACTGCTGGGTTGGGACTGAAACGAGTGTCGAGGACGGCCGCACCACGAGCGAAGGCATGCGAGCGAGGCGAGCCGCGATGGCGTCGGCGAGAGCATAGCCATAGAGCGGCGAGGGTTCCTGGAATGTCGAAGGCGAGTAGGTGGCTGGCATACCCGCCGGGCCGGGCCGGGCCGGGGCGCCGAAGTTGATGAAGGGCAGGACGACGATGGTATTTTGCTTGTTCTGGCTGGTGGGGCCGGATTCACGGAAACGCTCGGCCAGCATGGACAGAATGCCGGTGGTGCGTTTTTCTTCTTCGAGAGTTTCCATGGCTGGCGGGCGTTGGGTCGGTAGAAGATTAACCGCTTCTCCGGGAAGGCCGACGCCGTCCATGTGCATGGACATCATGATGGTCTTGAGGGACTCGCGAAGGTCGGCGGCGGAAGCAAAACGGGCGGAGGGCTGCTTTTCCAGACAACGGAAGATGACGGACTCGAGTTCGGGCGGAAGAGTCGGGTTGATCTCGCGGATGGGCGTGGGTTGCGCGTACTGGATCGCCCGGATGGATTGGAACTCTGGGGCGTCTGGGCGGTGAAAGGGGTGCCGTCCAGTGGCGAGTTCGTACAGAATGAGTCCAAGGGCGAACAGGTCCGACTGGACGGAGGATTGGCCGGTGACAAACTGCTCCGGGGCCATGTAGGCGATGGTGCCGCCGCGGGCCGTGTAGGTGGCGTCGGGAGATGGCATGGGGCGCTTGGTCGCATGGCCGGAAGGATCGAACTCAATGGCGTCCATATTGAGTCGGCGGGCGAGACCGAAGTCAAGGATCTTGATGAGGCCGCCTTCTGTGAGCATGACGTTGGCGGGCTTGAGGTCGCGATGGAAGATGCCCAGTGAATGGGCAGCGGCAAGACCGTCGGCGATCTGGATGCCGGCGGAGAGAACCAGTTGGAGATTGGCGGCGCCCTCTGTGATGATCTTGTCCAGGGCTTTGCCCGGGATGTACTGCATTACGATGTAGGCTTCGGCCTCGTTGCCATCCTCAGCCGGGGCTTCGCCGACGTCGTAGATAGCGCAGACGTTGGGGTGATCGATGGCGGAGGCGAGTCGTGCTTCGCGGAGTTGGGTGGTGCGGACCTGCTCGAGAGTGAGTGCGCCGCGTTTCAGCAGTTTGAGGACGACGGGGCGCTGGAGGAGGGTGTCCTGCGCAAGAAAGACGACGCCTGAGCCGCCGGAGCCAATTTTGCGAATGAATTCGTAGTGGCTGATCACGCGACGCTTCATTCCCTAATTATCGCTTGCGAGGCTGTGGGGAAGGCGACGGCTGGCGCTAGTGACCAGGTTTAGAACTGCCGTCGCGTTCCCATGGGCGTGGCGTAACAGGATCGTCCTGCCACTTTTGACGGCGACCGACAAAGAACATGATGGCGCCGAAGAGGAACATCAGGAGGCCCCAGGTGAGGTTGAGGTTGATGCCCATGGACGGCTCATAGAGAGCCTGATCGCCTCGAGTGAACAGACCGTAGATGGCCATGATGCCGCCGGTGATGAGGAAGATGAGGCCGAGGGGGAGACGAATGTCGAGACCCATGGGAGGCTCCTTTTAGGCAAAGACGAGGTTGAGAGCTACAAGGATGACGAGCACCGCGATTGCGAGCGTTGCTGGCTTCTGATACCACGTCAGATGGGTTTCGACTGGTTTCGGGGTGAGGGAGTAGACGAGACCCACGAGTTCGGCTTCCGGTCGGGGAGAGGTCATCAGGGATACGAGTACCGTGACGATCATGTTGACCGAAAAGGCAAAGATGGCGGTCCAGAAGTTTTGGGCCATATCGCTTGGGTAAGTGTGGACGAGGCCTAGCCAGGCTCCGTGTATGCCGGGTGTGGCGTCGGCGGGAAGGCTCAAACCGTGATGGAGAAGTGCCGCTCCGGTGCCTGCGAGGAGACCAGTAAAGGCGCCGTGGCCGGTGGTTCGCTTCCAGAACATACCCAAAAGGAAGGTTGCGAAAAGCGGGGCATTGACTATGGAGAAGATGAGTTGGAGGGCATCCATAATGTTGTTGAAGCTTGTGACGGCGTAGGCCGCGCCAATGGAGAGCAAAATTCCCCCGACAGTCGCCATTCGACCCATCCAGAGGTAGTGGGCGTCTGTGCCACGTTTATTGATGTAGGCCTGATAGATGTCGTAGGTCCAGACGGTGTTGAAAGCTGTGACGTTGCCGGCCATCCCGGACATGAAAGAGGCTAGGAGAGCGGTGAGGCCAAGTCCGAGGATGCCGGTTGGAAAGAAGTGCAAAAGCATGACGGGGATGGCAAGGTCATAGTTGTAGACAGGACGGCCGCTGGAGTCAAGAACCGCTTCGCCGGTGATGGCGCTTGTTTTTAGCGGGATGATGCCATGAGGATGGGCTTCGTCGAGGGGGACGTTTTGGTAAGTTTTTGGGTTGGCGGTACTGGAGATGGTAGTGACGCTACCAGTTCCCTGACCCGCTCCGGCCATGTGGCTTGTAACCGAGACGGCGATGAGGCCGGGAAGGATGACGAGAAAGGGGAAGAACATCTTTGGGATGGCGGCGATGAGCGGCACGCGGCGGGCGGAGACCTCTGAATCAGCTGCCATGGCGCGCTGGATGACGAGGAAGTCAGTACACCAATAACCGAAGGAAAGGACGAAACCGAGGCCCATCGTGAGGCCGACCCATTCGACACCGAGGGAGTTGGTGCTGGCATGGGCCATTCCTCTCCATGAGTGGGTCATCGTCTCTGGCAGGCGGGTCTTGATGCCCTGCCAGCCGCCTACATTGCGGAGGCCGATCCAGACGAGGGGAGCGAATCCGGCGACGATGAGGAAGAATTGGAGGACTTCGTTATAGATCGCGCTGGTCAGTCCGCCAAGGAAGATGTAGCCGAGGACGATGAGTGCGGAAAGGACGATGCTGACGTGGAAGATGTAGGCGTCCGGGATGATGCCGTGGAAGAGTCCGAGCGTTTGGATGAGCAGGGCCATGGCGTACATGGAGATTCCGGAGGAAAAGACTGTCATGATGGCGAAAGAGAAGGCATTGACTGCGCGGGTCTTTTCGTCGAAGCGCATCCGAAGGTATTCGGGTACGGAACGGGCTTTGGAGCCATAGTAGAACGGCATCATAAAAATACCGACGAACACCATGGCGGGGATAGCGCCGATCCAATAGAAGTGGCTCGTGATAATGCCGTATTTGGCGCCGGAGGCACCCATGCCGATAACTTCCTGGGCGCCCAGGTTGGCAGAGATGAAGGCGAGCCCGCAGACCCAGGCGGGGATGGAGCGGCCAGCAAGGAAGAAGTCATTTGAAGTGCGCATATAGCGCTTGAGCGCAAAGCCGATTCCGAGGACAAATATGAAATAGACCAGCATGATGAGCCAGTCGATGTAAGTCAGGTGTGCAACGTTCGCGGGATTCATGCAGGGTCCTTGGGGTATTCGCCGCCTGTAACGTTGCGCGACTTATTGGGTTTTGTGTTGCCATATCTCGTTGAAAAATATGGCCAACCACTTGCGGCTGCGGAGTTGGTTATCGCTTGGGCTCGGCCTAACTGTACTTGGTTTTCTGTTGCGTCGTCCACAAGGAGTAGGGATCTCGTCCGTCGTATGGCATTTCAGGTTACCAATTTCATCAAAATGCCTCATACTTACGGTAGGCTCCAGTACATTGTCGAAAGGCGTCCAGCCGTATACGAAATCAGATAGGGCATCTAAGCAAACAGGAGTACTGTTTTGACGGCTTCAGAGACACGGACGATCCTTCTTGTCGACGACAATGCCGTGCAGGCAGCGACTCGGCAGACGATTCTTAAGCGTGCTGGCTATTTTGTCATCGCCGTGCTGAATCCCCTGCGTGCGTTGGAACAATTTCGATCATGCGATTTTCCCGCCGATGTCGAACTGGTCATTACGGATCATCTGATGCCTGGAATGACCGGTGCTGAATTTGTGCGAGAGCTTCGTACAACTCACCCCCATCTTCCCGTTCTCGTGATCAGTGGTCTTGAAGAGGCTGAACAGCAGTACGAGGGGATGGATGTGCTATTTCGGCTGAAGCCGTTGCTCCCGGAAAATCTTATCGCCACCGTGCATCACCTTATAACCGGGGCATGATGAAAACCTCTCTAGGCTTGCATCCGCTCAAAGCTGTCGTGCGATAAGTGACCGGTCGCTTGGTGCGTGGGTCGACAAGCTGCGAGAATAGGAAAGAGGTTATTAGGGCAAGATGAACCAGCACCCAATGCCGGAATTCGGCAGCTTATCGCTACTTATTGCACTGGCGCTGTGCGTCTACACACTAGTGGTCGGGGGTATCTCTCTTTGGCGCGCAGGCCGTCTTGTAGCCGGCACTGCCCGGGCCGCTGCCAATGAGCGCCTCCTGGAGACTTCGCGTCGAGCCGGAATTGCAAGTTTCGTTGCTGTGAGCTGCGCAGCCCTCGCCTTGGTTTGGGCTGCGTTCACCAACGACTACAGCTTAAGCTACATTCTGCACCACACTAACCGTGAGCTCGCGACGCCTTACAAATTCTCGGCACTCTGGAGCGGTCAGGAAGGTTCGCTTCTGCTGTGGTCATGGCTCCTAGCAACCTATGGGTTCGTCCTGCGCCTGCGTCACAGAGTCGATGTTCGCTTGTCGGCGTATGCCTCGACAATTCTGTCGAGCGTTCAGGTCTTCTTTCTGCTTTTGCTGAATATTGCAGCGCCTCCGTTTGCGTTGGAGCCGGGGCCGCTTGCGGCAAATGGCTTTGGACTTAACCCTTTGCTTCAGTATCCCGAGATGGTCATCCATCCACCGATGCTTTATCTAGGTTACGTCGGCTTCTCTGTTCCCTTTGCGTTTGCGCTAGGTGCGTTGATGATGCGCTACCCGGGCGAAAAGTGGATTCACATCACGCGTCGCTGGACGATGGTGACGTGGATGTTCCTGACCTGTGGCATCTTTCTGGGCGCGCACTGGGCTTATAGCGTGCTTGGATGGGGCGGTTACTGGGGCTGGGATCCGGTTGAAAACGCGAGCCTGATGCCCTGGCTCACAGGAACCGCATTCTTGCATTCAGTGATGATGCAGGAGAAGCGCGGCATGATGAAAAGCTGGAATGTCTGGCTGATCTTTTCAACGTTCCTGCTGACGCTGCTAGGCACTTTGCTTACGCGTGCAGGCTTGGTCAGCTCGGTTCATGCCTTTGCGCAAAGTTCAATCGGCAACTGGTTTGTCGGCTTCATGGCCCTAGTGCTGGGCGTCTGCCTGTTTACATTCTTCAAGCAGAGAGACCATTTGAAGAGTGAGAATCGTCTGGAATCTCTGGTGAGCCGTGAGTCGGGCTTCCTGTTCAATAATATGGTGTTGCTTGCAGCATGCTTCACCGTCCTCTGGGGGACCCTCTTTCCGGTTCTAAGCGAATGGGTTCAAGGCTCCAAGGTCACTGTGGGGGCACCGTTTTACAACCGCGTGAATCTGCCGATTGGACTGTTTCTGCTTCTCCTGACCGGCGTGGGACCACTCCTGGCGTGGCGCTCGACTTCCCTGCGGGCGATTCGTCGTAACTTCATTCTCCCTGGCGTGGCAATGCTCCTAACGGCCACGGGTTTGATGATCGGCGGTATTCGTCCCTGGACAGCAGGCGATGACTGGCAGGCCCAGTTTTTCTCGCTGCTCGCATTTTCGCTCGGGGCGGGTGTTATTACCGCGATCTCAGCGGAGTTCCTGCGCGGCGCAAACGTGGTGCGCACTCAGAATGACGTCAACCTGCTGGTTGCGACGGGTGTGCTGATGCGTCGTAATACGCGGCGGTATGGCGGCTATCTCGTCCACTTTGGCATAGTGGTGATGTTCATCGGGATTGCTGGTGGCGCGTTCAATCAGTCGCACGAGCAGGAGATGGGCTTTGGTGACGAGATGCGCATGGGGCCCTACCGCCTGGTCTGCCAGAGCTACACGCAGGACTCCAACGCCAACTACGATACCGATTACGCCTTGCTGGATGTTTATAAAAACGGGCGCAAGATCACGCAGATGGCTCCAGAGAAGCGCTTCTATCACGCGAGCCAGACCTCTTCGACGATGGTTGCGTTGCATTCAACTGCCCAGGCTGACCTCTACGTCATCTTTGAAGGGCGGAACCCGGATTCCAATCGGCCGATCATCAAGGTGTTTCTGAATCCGCTAATTGCATGGATCTGGATCGGCGTCATCATTGTTGTAGCGGGGACACTGTTTGGGCTGGTACCAAGTGCTTTGGCACGTAGGCGGGAAGCTGTGGTCACTGCGCCCGCGTTAGCAGGAGTGGAGGTGCAACGTGCTTAGGTCAAAGCAACAATTCTCTGGTTTTGGTCGTCGTGCGCTTGGAACGCTTTTGGTCTGCATTCTAGGAGTGGTAATGCTCGGTGCAGGTTCGCCCGAGTCGGGATCTCGGTTTGGCCGAATCGGTCACACGATGATGTGTGTCTGCGGTTGCTCGCAAATCTTACTCGAATGCAACCACGTGGGATGTCCGGACTCCGAGCGCATGATCGGTGAGCTTCGTGATCAGATGGCTGGGCCGAATGGGGCTGGTGCAGAATCGCTGATTCTCAACTGGTTTGTCGCCAAGTACGGAGCCACAGTTCTCGCAGCCCCTATTCGTGGTGGCTTCGATACGGTCGCATGGATTGTTCCGCTTACGATCTTTGTTCTGGCGATCTTTGGAACAGCGTGGATGGTGAACCTCTGGACTAGTCGACGTCGGATGGTTCTTGCGGGGGCTCCGCCAGTGGCACGGACGCTGGACGACGATATCCGCGCTCGCATTCGTAAAGATACGGAGTACTGATGAGTCTGCTTGCGGCATCAGTTCTGGCGCTTGTCTGCTTTGCGTTCATCTTCTGGCCGGAGCGTAACCCCTTCTTGCAGGCAGATAAGACTCGCGTCGACTCTCTGCGCGAGCGCAAAGACGCGATTTACGAAAATCTGCGCGACCTGAACTTTGAGTACCTCGCCGGTAAGTATCCGGAGCAAGACTACGCTGAGCAGCGCGGCATCCTGGAGGATGAGGCAGCGACGGTGATAGCGGAGATGGAAACTCTCCAGTCTCTTGGCGTCAGACGCACACGCTGACTGATGGCGACCGCCCTCCTCGAGCATTCGCGGTAAACTTTTAAGGTGAACTTCCAAGTATCGACATTGAAAAGAATAGGACTTTGTGGCCTCGCATCTATTTTGCTGTGTGGTGTGGCCTTCGCACAATCAATCACCGGTGTGGTGACGAACAAGACCACTAATAAACCTTCTGCGGGAGATGACGTTGTCTTGCTGAAGCTGGCACAGGGGATGCAGGAACTGGCCCGAGCCAAGACTGACGGCAAGGGGCGCTTCACCTTACAAGTGCCCGATGAGGGTCTGCATCTGGTAAGGGTTACGCACGATAAAGCCAACTACTTCCGGCCCGTGCAGCCGGGGACGCAGTCGATTGAAGTCGAGGTGTACACCGCTGCCGCCCAAGTAGAGGGCGTGACACTGGACGCCGACGTGATGCGACTACAGACGGATGCAAGTGGCACGGGGCTGAAAGTCGTCGAACACTTTTTTATGAAGAATGAGTCTTCCCCTGCCAAGACCCTCTTTAGTGACCATCCGTTCGAGCTTTACCTGCCGCCAGGCGCGGTTGTTGAAGGCTCGGCAGCGAAGGCTCCCGGGGGGATGGCCGTGCAATCGGCACTTGTGCCCATGGGCGACCCTAACCACTTCACCATAATCTTTCCGATTCGGCCGGGCGAGACCGAGTTTCAGATCTCCTACCACCTGCCGTACAAAGATAGTTTTTCGTTTCAGCCCCGGCCGACCATGGCGACGGACACGATCGCGATCATGATGCCGAAGAGCATGACGTTCAAGCCCGTCCCGTCAGCTCCTTACAACGCGGTCACAGAAGAGCTGGGAGCGCAGACGTTCGTCGCACGCGGCGTGCAGCCTTCACAGCCCCTTGGCTTCACCATCAGCGGCACAGGTGAACTCCCGCGTGACGCCGGCGCCGGACAGACTTCCGGGGATGCAGGGGCGGTAGGAAGCAAGCCTGCTGGCAACGCGGACCCCAGCACAGACACACGGCCGGGTGGCGGAATTGGTGTTCCCGTCGACAAGGACGCAGTGCGCGAAAGCTGGGTTTCCAAGTACCGCTGGGCGCTTCTTGCCGGGCTCTTTCTTCTCTTTTCTGCAGGTGCCGGACTGATGTTTGTGCGGCCTTCCAAAGGTGAAGTTGCTGGCACGCCGAAGCAAACGGAAGGCTATGGTGGAGCTCTGCAGGTGCTCCGGAATGAGATGTTCTCGGTTGAGACTGATCGACTCGAAGGCCGGATCAACGAGGACCAGTACGCGGAACTTAAGTCGGCCTTTGATGTTGTGCTCAGGCGCGCCCTTGCTAGGAATCCAAGCGCGGCTCAGGTGGTGCAGGAGTGACCGGCTTTCTGCGTCTGCTGCAACTGCTGGCAATGGTCGTCTGGGTGGGTGGTCTGATCTTCTTCGCGTTCGTCCTCGCACCGGTAGCCTTCCGCGTGCTGCCAACGGTTCGTGAGGCTGGAATAGTGGTTGGTGCTTCTCTGCGGGTCTTCGACGTCGTTTGCCTGGCCTGTGGAACGATCTTCCTGTTTGCGACCGGGCTTCTGTTTCGCGAGACCCCGATGCGCGTTCGCGGCCGCTACGAATTGGAATTTCTTCTGGCTGCCGCGATGTTGATCGCTACCGTCTATATCCACTTCGGCATTCTTCCCGCCATGGAAAGAGATCGCAGGTTTGTGGGTGGCGATATCAACTCGGTTGAGCTGGCAAATCCTTCGCGGGTGCACTTTGACAAGCTGCACCAGCGGTCTGAGCAGGTCGAAGGCGGAACGCTGCTGCTCGGGCTGGCGCTCATCATCCTGATGTCGCGTGAGCCAGTTAGGTTTGACTGACAAACAGAGTCACTGCAACGTCAGGATTACGGTGGCGTTGTGCTGAAGGGTTCCCCCGGATACTGTTGTCGCCGTTGCATTCACGGTGATGTTGTAAGAGCGCTCCGCAGATGTGCCTGTCGCCGCATTATTGATTCGATCACCACACCCGGCGAGTAGTGCCAAGAGGAACAATGGATATGCTCGGGCTCTCCGTTTACGGAAGAGGCTCAAAAGGGGCAAAAGAGCCGCGAAGATCAGGGGGTTAATCTTCCTCGGCCACGTGAGTCTGGCCGTCTTCTGGGTCTGGATCGTCAGGACGAACGTTATAGGAGCGCTGCCAGGCGGGAGATAACCCGGGTTGAATGAGGCCGTGGCGCCTAGCGGTAATCCTGATGCCGAGAAAGAGATTGGGCTCGAAAGCTGGCCATTCATTGCCGCAACCGCGAATGAAAATGTGGCTGCTGAACCGCTGGATACGGTGACACTGTCTGGGCCCAGGCTGACCAGACTGAAGTCGGCTGAAGTTCCGGGGCCAATCGAGAGAGTCGTGGGAGGGGAAACTGCGGATAGAAAGTCTGTGTCACCCGCGTAAGTCGCGTTCAACGTGTGGCTGCCATTCGAAAGGTTTGCCGCAGAAAACTGTGCCTTGCCCGATGGAGATAAGGTTGCGGTTGCGTAGAGAATATTCCCATCGAGCAAACTTACTTGCCCGCTTGGTGTTCCAGCGAGGGCTGGAGCCACGTGTACTGCTAGCGAGTTGGCAAGGGTGACGAATGCGGTGGCGCGCGTGACTGTTACGGCCGATGGGCGCACACTCAACGAGTAGTTCCCTGCCGCGCTGCCCGAGAGCGTGGCGATGATTGGATAAGAACCCGGAGCAGACAGCATGACAGCCACGGTAGATAGGTGTAGCACGACCGCGCTCGCATCCTGGACCAGAACACCAGTCAAGGTCCCGGTAAGTGCGGGGACCGATTGGCCATAGACCAGGGTCAGCGCATCCGGAACCGCGACCAGAGACGCTGGCAAAATTGCCAAACGGAGGACGCTCGATTCCGTTGCGATATGGCTCGAGTCTCCGGAATAACTTGCCACAAGGGTATGCCCTCCCGCCGGAAGGTTCGAGATCGAGAAGGATGCAACGTTGTTGTTCAACTGTGCCGTACCGAGGACGGCAATGCCGTCAGTAAAAGTGATCGATCCTGTGGCAGGAGTACCTGCCAGATTTGCCGTCACGGTTCCCGTCCCATAGATAGCAGCGGCCGGTGCCGTGATGGTCAGGGTAATTGGGGTGACCGCGCCTATCCCGGCTATCGTATGAATGATTCCGGCGGCGTCGATCTGGCGTAGCCGATCATTGCGGCGATCGCTGATCGTGGGTAAACCGTCGGGGGACAACGTGATCGCCCCGGGTTCGTTGAGAGACGCTGTCGCTGCGGGGCTGTTGTCGCCAGCGAATTGCTGAACCCCATCCCCCGCGATAATTGTCATCTTTCCCGTTAGTGCGTCGATCCGGCGAGTCTGGTGATGTTCCCCGTCATCCACAAAGATGTTTCCGTCTTTATCGATGGCGAGCCCGCTTGGAAGGTGCAGCCCCGTGGCTGCGACGGTTTTGATGATTCCGGTGACTGCATCGACCCGTCGGATACGGTCGTTGTGGCTGTCGCTGATAAATAGATTGCCAATGGCGTCAACCGCGAGGCCCGACGGACTATCAAGCGAGGCCTGCACGGCCTTACCCCCATCGCCCTGCGCACCTTGGATGCCGTTTCCTGCAATCGTCGTAACCAGGCTAGTTCCGTGGTCGATGCGCCTTATGACATGGATGCGGGAGTCGGCGAAGAACAGGTTCTGGGCTTCATCAAATGCGAGTGCCGAAGGCGAATCCAAGGCTGCTGCGGTAGCCGAAACGCCATCTGGGCTCAACCCGGCTACGCCCGTGCCTGCAAATGTGCTCATTCGCGCGGTTGCGGCATCAACGCGCCGAATGCGGTGATTATGTCCGTCGGCAATTAACACATTGCCGGCGGAATCGACAGCGACAGCGGTCGGAGAGTCAAGCGAGGCGGTAATCGCCAGGCCACCGTCCCCGCTAAAGCCCTGAACGCCGTTGCCCGCGACAACTGTAAGAGTGCCGGAGTGGCTCAGGCGGAGAATGGTATGGCGGGTAGTTTCTGCGAAGAACAGATCGCCCTGCGGGCCAAATGCCAGACCACCGGGTAAAAACAAGGGCGAGTTAGCCTGGGCTTGTGCGCGATTGCTTCCCAGCCATGTGCCGACGCTCAGGATCCAGACAACGACCCAGGTGGGGCTACGTCGTCGGAGTCGTGGGTTGATGCTGCTCTGTGTCCCCATGTGCCCCGTCTTACTAAAGGATTCGATTGACTCCAATCATAGTCCTGAGAGCAGTAGCCATGTTCAGAATTGAACGCGCTCGATCGTCTTGATCTCTGTAGTATCCACGGTCGTAGCCATGCAAGGAACTCATTCGGGATGAGTCAACATGCGGCGGAACAGGCCCGAGTCTGTAACCATAGTCTAGAGCTTTCCATACTTTTCGTCGCGGCGTGGCGTGTAATTGACGTGAGGGTAGGAATCATGGCCACCACTGCCTAAGCCTGCGCGATAACCATTGCTTTCTGGCAACTTGATGGGCTTTGGGGCTTCGCCAACGTAAATGGGAGACGGTGGAGATACTGAAGCCTAAATGGGTGAGGGCTTGCAACCAGCGAGGGCTAGGGCGACAAGAACAGCAAGGACGATCACATGTTGTTTCATAGCCCAAACCCTTCGAGCCATCGGCGTTGGCGACTTTGCTGGGTTAAATATTGATTTTCATAACAGGTTGTAATGATGCGAGATGAAAAACGGCCCCAGATTGCTCCGGGGCCGGTCTCTTACGAGCATTGTTTTTCAAGGCTACGGCTGGGTCTGGAAACGGCCATTCTGGAGACCAACTGAGTAAGGAGCGTAAATTTGCACTCCCAGTCCGATGACTTCTGTGATGCTGCTGGGGTTGTTTTCGTTCGTAACCCAGACGTTACCGGAAGAGTCGACCACTGTGTTGCGCATGGCATTGAAATAGATAAGAGATTTCTGGTAACCGCCTGTTCTATTTCCGCTGGCAGAGACGGCGTTGCCGTTTACGTCAACCACTGATAGAGCGTAGAGACCGGTGCCCGTTTCAGGCAGATTGTTGGCAACATAGCTTGTCTGTTGGCCATCGATCCAGACTCCGGCCGGATTGGAAAGTCCCCCGACATTTGTGGCAGTTGGGAAACCTGGCTGAATGATGTAGTTGGAACCGGAAGGAGCAAGTACCGTCAAAGAAGCACCCGGATCCCGCGAGGTAATATAAACCCGGTTGAGTGGCCCAACGACAACGCCGAAAGTAGGGGAAGGAATACCGTTTATCTGCGTCGAAGTGTAGCCGTTGAGGTAGTTGGTTCCACCCGGCGCCGGGTTTAGCTGGGTAACGTATCCGGCACCTGAAGTTACGAACAGGTCGCCAGATTTGTCGGGGAACATTCGAGCGGGGTATGAGCCGACGGTGTTCGAGATCAGGGTCGGCGGATTGACACCGTTGATTCCAGCGCCGAAGTCGATCCTATAGACCTGACCTACGCCGTTTACCGCCACGGTGTAGAAGACGTTTCCCGCTCCGTCAGAGGTGACTGCAAGGACTGAACCAGCGGTGTTGTAAGTGCGAACGCTGTTAGCTGGGTAGCTTGGGCTCACCGAAAGGCTGCCTGCGGGGGTAAAGCGATAGAGACGGTTAAATCCCGAGTCGCCCATCCAGACGTTGCCATTGATGTCGATCTGTCCGCCTGCGATGCCGGTGGCATTCAAGGTAGCGCAGGTGGCGGGCTCACCGGTGTTGGATATCTCGGTGAGCGATCCATTGCTCGCGCCGTTGGAGATCCAAATGTTGCCGTTGATATCAACTCCTAAATCGTAAGGATTTGAGAAGAAGTTGGTTGCAGTCGTACCGCAGGTGTTGGTGGTGGAGTAGGAGACGGCGATGCTCCAGTCGGTAGGGACTGAGGTAATTGTCGGCTGGTAGGCGGCGCCAGTTGCGGGGGAGAGGTTGTAGAGGTTGGTACGAGCCGCGGTGCTGCCATCTGTAGGATTCAAGAACATGTACAGTGCAGCCTGCAACGTGTCTGATGCAGGTGCGTACGTGGCGTTGGGCTGGCTCGTGCGGGTTGGATTCGGAGGAGGCGTTGCATTCGCAAACAGTGTGGAGCAGTTGTTTGCCGACGTTGCGCTAACCTGGTTGATGCAGCTCGAGAGGATGTTTGCAATTGTGTTGAGCTTTGCCGCCTCAGGTGTGGCAGTCATTGATACAGTGGCGTTGTTTAGTCCGCCAGCGACAGGAGCGATGGTTGACGAAGGCTTCGAAAGTCCAGTCGCCTGGTCGACGAGAGTGTTGACCAGCTTGAAAGAGTTGGCAATCGCCACATACTCGATGGCCACGCCATCTGCACCAATTGATTCGGTAGTGGGATTGATGAACTGAGCTGCGGCTGCAATGGTCGCAACCGTTGTGACCTCAGAAACGTAAACGGAGGTGCTGTTCGTTACCTGGGTGCAAAAGCCGATAGGCGAGAGAAATATGGATGCTGAATTGTTGATTTCCGAGCCACCTGTGCCTTGGGTATTGCCGCCATCCACTTTTACATAGAGGAGTTGGTCAGCGCCGGATGGGCAAGCATAGGTATTTCCTGTGTTAGGGTAAGTGCCGCTTGTGCTTTTGTTGAACTGAAACGTACCGGAAGCATCGGTAAACGCCGTAGCAAGGAGATTGGCGTCGGAGCCTGCACCCTTTTGTCCCACTCCGTAGAGTTCGACTCTCGCAAAGGCAACAGGCTGATTACCACCGTGAACATTGCCGGATGTGGTGATCGCAGCGGTACCGAATCCGCTGCTGCCACCCGCTGCCGTGGTGGCCATGTTGGCGCATCCGGCTGTCAGGATCGCGCTGGAGGCAAGGATTGCGGCAACGTAACGCGTGCCGAATGTCATATTTTTAAGCTTTTGTCCGGTCATGATCGTGGCTCTCCCGAGAGGTTTATTTTTCGTACTCTGTCACTTGTAGGGTGTGCGTCGACTGCAGCGTTTGATCCCTATTTGTAAAAGGTGTGCGCTTGCCATCTACAATCTATGAAGCAAGATTCTATCTTTCAGCTGTACGGGTGGGGAAAAATTTCGTAGTTATCCGCTTCGCTGGAACTTTCTGCACTGGATTCTGGGTTTCTCGCCTGTATACCTGATTGCTCTTTGGGGTTGGAAATACACTCTTTAACCGCACAGCGGTGGGCGTTTTCATGATCACAGGCAGTGTGAGCTTTCTGGCTTTCCTTCTCTAGAGGTTAAATCGGCAAGGCTGGGGATCATTTAAGCAATAATGACGTGGGAACGGCTGGATAAAATATGGCTTCCGCCAAGCCCTTAGAAACAAGGAGACACATATGAACCCGAAGCATTTGAATCTAACCGCCGCACTTCTCCTAGGGGGGTCCCTTTTGATCTCCGGTGGCGGACTTGTAATGGGTTGCAAGAACGCCCCGGTGCAGAACGCGGATGGAACCGTTACGAATCCCAATGGCACGGTCACGGTGCCGGCGCAGGGTACAGCACTTGCCCAGTCTCAGAGTGCAAATAAGGGTTTTGCGATTCGCAACCCTGATGGCTCGATTACGAATCCGGACGGTTCCGTTACCTATCCTGCAGGTAGCAAAGTCGCTGAGAGGCAAAACTCGGTCGACGGCTTTCCTCCTGGCGTGGCGCCCACAAAAAGGCCGCCAGAGGTTTCAGCGCTGGCGCCGGTTCCGGAGCCAGGCAAATCCGTTCGATCCATACCCACGCTGGCTCCTGCACGGGCGCGCTTGACCGTTCCCAGCGGCACGCCGGTTGTGGTGCGAATCAATACAACTCTCGCGGCGAGTCAAAATAACGTCGGCGACCGCTTTACCGGCGTTTTGGACGCTCCAATCCTCATCAATCGAGAGACTCTCTTTGCCAGCGGAACACCCGTTTCTGGCCAGGTCGTTGCTTCAAAGGGGAAAGGCCGCTTCAAGGGTGCTGGTGACTTGGGAATTGAACTTACGGCCATTGGCCGCGAGCGTGTCTCCACGTCTGAGTATGAAAAGATTTCGCCCGGTCGCGGCAAGCGCACCGCAGGTTTCGCAGGTGGCGGCGCAGGACTCGGCGCAATCATCGGTGGACTGGCGGGCGGCGGTAAGGGCGCACTGATCGGGGGGCTTGCGGGCGCAGGCGCAGGAACTGCCGCCGGGGCCTATACGGGGAGCCGCGACGTCATCATTCCGGCCGAATCGCGCATTACGTTCCGGCTCACGCAGGCTCTGTCGCGCTAGACGAATCGAGGGGAAACAGGGGAGGCAACTTCCCTGTTTCTCGGCACGAACAACGACCAAGTACACTAAAGAGATGCGTGTCACCCCCGTCTTTCTGCTCTCTGCCACAGCGCCCGACCACTTTCCCACCGAGGCCAAGACGTATGGTGCGCCGGAGATCGCTTTCCTGGGACGCTCCAACGTCGGTAAGTCGTCGCTGATTAATGCCTTGTTGGGCTCCAAGCAGGCTCACACCTCGTCGACTCCCGGCCGCACCCGAGCCATCAATTTCTTCGCCCTTTTCGAGGGTGTCGGTGCCAAGACGAAACAGAAGCCAACGCTGATCTTTGCGGACCTGCCCGGATATGGCTACGCCAAGATTTCAAGATCCATCTCCGCAGAGTGGCCCACGTTCATTGAGCCATACCTGGCTGAACGCGCGACGCTGGCTCTCGGGGTATGCCTGGTCGATACTAATATTCCTCCGCAACCCAGCGATACGCAGCTCATAGAATTTTTCAAGCAGACACAGCGGCCCTATCTCGTCGTTGGAACAAAGTCTGATCGAATCTCAAACAATGTTTTGCAAAAGTCTTTGGCTGCGCTCAGGAAAGCGCACGGCGTGGAAGAAGTTCTGCCGGTTTCTGACCGAACTGAAGCCGGAGCGAAGTCTCTGTGGTCCAGATTAATGATGGTTGCGGGGAGTTGAGGTCACGAAATAGTGATGGCGGCTGAAAAAGTCTCAGCCGCAATCACTATTTGAGTTTGAACTAATTACTGGCCGTAGTACTCCAAGCCGAGGTGAGTAATCAGATCCTCACCCATAATGTGCCGAAGGGTATTTTTCAGCTTCATGGATTGAATGAACAGGTCATGTTCGGGATAGACCTCTGGGGCGTGGTCGGGATCCTTGAAATAGAAACTGAGCCACTCCTGAATGCCGAGGCCCTTCAGGCTGCTGGTGCGAGCGGCAAGGTCCATGAAAAGGACAAGGTCAAGCGCGAGCGGCGCAGCAAGAATCGAGTCGCGGCAAAGGAAGTCCACCTTGAGCTGCATGGGGTAGCCCAACCAACCAAAGATGTCGATGTTGTCCCAACCCTCTTTGTTATCACCACGGGGCGGATAATAGTTGATGCGGACTTTGTGGTATAGGTCCTTGTATAGGTCCGGGTGCAATTCAGGCTGGAAAATATAGTCCAAGACGCCCAGCTTCGAGACTTCTTTGGTTTTGAAGGATTCGGGATCGTCAAGTACTTCACCATCACGATTACCAAGGATATTGGTAGAGTACCAACCAGCAACACCGAGCATGCGGGTTTTGAAGGCTGGCGCCAAAACGGTCTTGATGAAAGTCTGGCCGGTCTTGAAATCCTTCCCACAGATGGGGGCATTCATCTTTCGCGAAAGCTCACGCAGGGCCGGGATATCCACAGTCAGGTTCGGTGCTCCGTTTGCAAACGGAATCCCTTCTTTCAATGCCGCCCAGGCGTACATCATCGATGGCGCGATACCGGGATCGTCGTCGACAAGACCCTTCTCGAAGGCTTCAAGCGTCTGATGCACCGCTGTCTGCTCCAAGAAGATCTCGGTCGAGCCGCACCAAATCATAACCTGACGGTCGGTCTTGGTTTTAAACTCTGCGATGTCGTTGCGAATCTGATTTGCGAGATCACACTTGTTCTTGCCAATCTTTTGGTTTTTGGCAGTAAGTCGTTTGACGTAGTGCTGGTCAAAGACGGCGGGCATTGGCTCAATTGACTCAAGAAAAGGACGGATAGCTTCGAGGGTATCGCGATCCAGAACCTCAGCCGTGCGGGCAGCGTCATAAAGATTGCCACCAAAAATATCCCAGCCGGTGAAGACGAGGTCTTCGAGCGGAGCGATATCGATGAAATCCTTGATCAAAGGCGAATTGGCTTCGGTGCGTTTGCCCAGACGGATTGTGCCCATCTGTGAGATGGACCCAATGGGCTTGGCCATTCCGCGGCGAATGGCTTCGACGCCCGCGATGAGAGTGGTGGCCACAGCTCCCATTCCGGGGATCATGATGCCGAGTTTTCCTGTGTGAGGCTTGATGCTGGCCGCTTCATTGTGGACGGCGCCGGGCGTAGACATTCTTGGTGAACCCTTCTAACTTGCAATATTTCGGTTAGATCCGAACCTCCCGATTCTAATACGGGATTCATTTCGAGGTGTGAACCGTCAGTTCAGGCAACGGTCTTTCCATTCGATGAACGGATGCGGTTCTGCCAGTGAGAGCTGACGAACCAGACGATGAGGCCGATAAGGACAACCTCCACGCCGAGGTGAAATTTGTGGAAGATGAACTTGAAACGGGGATCCGTATTCCACTTGTCACCAAGCTTCATACCGACAAGTGCGAGCACATAGCACCACGGCCATGATCCGAGAAAGGTATACAGATGGAACTTACCTTGGTTCATCCGGGCGATGCCGGCGGGAAGTGCGATGAAGGTCCGCACAACTGGCAGGAGCCGTCCCAGCAGAACGGTTACGGCGCCGTATTTGTTGAAGTAGTGCACAACCAGTTCG
>JAYVDT010000104.1:0-1928 GCA_043749265.1 Rhodanobacteraceae bacterium
TGGCTATTCTATGGGCGATGCCTAGTGAACTTGGCAACGTTTTACTCGTACTTGAGCGTCTCAACCGGGTCCAGGCGCGCGGCCCGTGTGGCCGGCAGCATCCCGAAGAACACACCCACCATCACCGACGTGAAGAGTGCAATCACCGCCGACCACGGAGAGACCGGCAGTTTATAGGGCGTCAGGAAAGAGACCGAAAGCGGCAGTGCAAGGCCAATAATCGTGCCGATGAGCCCGCCGGAGAGCGAAAGAAAGACAGCCTCCGTCAGAAACTGCAGCCGAATCTCACGGCTGGTAGCCCCCAGCGCCTTGCGGATACCGATCTCGCGCGTCCGCGCCTGCACGTTGGCCAGCATCGAGTTCATGATGCCTACGCCTGAGACCAGCAGGGTAAAGAACGCCGCGAAGACGAGAACTACCGTAAGCGCATTCGCAATCTTGGCCATTACACTCAGCACCTCAGTCAGCGTCTGCGCGTTATAAACGCTCGAAGCCCGGTGACGAGACTGAATGATCTTCAAAATCTTAATAGATGTCGGCTCGACCTGCGTGGAATCCGCGACAGTGAAAAAGATCTGCTTCAGGACGTCGGTGCCCTGAAAGTACCGCGCCACGGAATACGGGATCAGCATGGTCTGGTTGGAAATCTCCGACTGCCCAAACGTCTCCGTGCCTTCCTTGAAGACGCCGATGATGACGAAAGGAATTCCTGAAACGGTGATGCTGTGCCCAACCGCAGCATCGGGCGAGCCGAATAGCGCCGTCGCAAACGGCAGCACAATCACCGCTGCCTTGGTGTGCGAAGTGGCATCCTGATCGTCAAAGAAGCGCCCCGCTAGAATTTTGAGGTTGCGCACCTGTTTGTACTGCGGAGACACGCCCAGCAGCATCGTGTCCTTTGTAATGCCCGAACCCATGGAGACGCGGTCGTGAAACTCCAGCATCGGCGACGACGCAATGATGCCCGGAACCTGCTCGATGACCGCGGCCATATCCTCGCGCGTCATCGAGTCGGGTGAACTGGTGTTATCCGGACCCGCCACGGTGCCGCCGACGTACTGCATCTCGATCATGTTGGGACCAATGCCTGAAATCTGGTCCAGCGCGTATTTCTTGCCGGTCAGTCCCACCGTTACCACCAGGATGATCGAAAACGATCCGACGATCATGCCGAGCATCGTGAGCAGAAACCGCACCTTGGAGGCGCGAAAGCTATCGATAGCGAGGTTGATCGTCTCGCGCAACGCAATGGACGAGGTTGCGCTGGCCAGCGTCGCGTCGAAGCTGCTATAACGCCCTTCGGGGGGCACTACCGGATTGGAGGAGAGAGTACCCATCAGTTTGCGGTCTTCGCTACATTAGACTGCGACAAGTATCGCAGCGGTTCAGCCTTTCCATTTCAGTATCGGGGACGTTTACGCCGACCGGTCCTCAAAGATCAACAATCCCACGACCTGAACTCGTGAAGTAACTTTGCACGACACAGCCAGCCGTACTAGACTTTCATCAGGAAGAGTGGCCGAGTGGTTGATGGCTCCAGTCTTGAAAACTGGCGTGCCTGAAAGGGTATCGGGGGTTCGAATCCCTCCTCTTCCGCCATCTAATCCAGTCTCCATCCCAACCATGACCCTGACCAGCTACCGCTGATTCAGGGTCATTTGGCGTCTGGGACCACCTCCAGGGGACACATATCTAAAATTCACTATGAGTTAACGTCTGCGTTATGAAGCTGTAATGTTGCATCAGACGTATTACTCGCTGCATTGCAGCTTTTTTGAGGCCTTATGAAGACGCAATTCAAGTTAATCCTGTCGCTCGCATCCCTGCTGAGCGTCACCTCCCTGGGCCTGTCGCAGGCCACCCCAACCTCCGCTCCCGCACCCAACAAGAAGGCTGCGAAGAAACCTGCCGGGCCGTCCCTTGAAACC
>JAYVDT010000105.1:0-1928 GCA_043749265.1 Rhodanobacteraceae bacterium
TATGGCCAATCTGATCCTCGCCTACGGACCCTTGCCACGTTTCAGTTCAACAGCGACGCAACTGGTGGCGTTCGCGGCTTCCGACAAAAAGACCAGGAGTGGACGGCGGGCGTTTGTGCTGCCGACAGGGATTGGCTCGGTAGAGATCGTCTACGACGTCACGGATGAGGAACTGACCGCAGCGGCGGACGCGATGCTGGCAGAAATGAAGTCGATTGGAGTGCGGGCATGAGTGAGATATCCACAGGAGCACGCCCCGTCGGGAAGCCTGACATCTCACCGGATGCAGCCGCGCAGACCGTTCAGGAGATGTTCGACACCATCGCTCCGCGCTACGATCTGCTGAACCATGTACTCTCAGCCGGAGTGGATCATCTATGGTGGTGGCGGGCTGCACGAGCGCTACGGCCCAAGCTTGCCCGCCCCGAATCGGTAATTGTCGATCTTTGCTGTGGTACCGGTGATATGACGAGAGCGCTTTATCGCCACCGGCCATCCACACCTTCCACAGCCCCAATTATTGCTGTGGATTTCTCCCATAAAATGCTGTCCGCTGGAGATGTTAAGTTCAAGCAGATGAAAGTTTTACCAGTCGAAGGTGATGCATTACATCTACCCCTGCACTCAGGCACGGCGGACTTGATATCCTCTGCTTTCGGATTTCGAAATCTGTCCGATTACGGAGCGGGTCTGGCAGAGCTTTTCCGCGTACTCCGCCCCGGCGGACAGATCGGTATTCTGGAATGCAATCAGCCGTCAGGCTTAGTAGGGATGGCTTACAATCTGTATTTCCAAAAGATATTGCCTAAAGTGGGAGGGATGATTTCGGACTCTGCAGCGTATACCTATCTGCCGGCATCTGTAGCGCGTTTTCCACGTCCGCCTGCCATGTTGCAACTTATCCACAAGGCCGGCTTCCGAGACGCGACCTGGACAAGCTACACCCTGGGCGTGGTTGGTCTCTACATGGCGACCAAACCTTGATCTTCCTTTGCAACGAACCTGTCCCATTCACGCTATGACAAGCTCTCCCGAGACTCCCGAGCTGAACGCCGACTTACAGGGGACTGTCGTGCCGGCAAACCCCGAGATGCGCCACGCAGCCAAGTATTCGGCTGCGCTGCTGTCAGTCATTGCGGCGGCGGTGATTACTGCCCTCAAATTGCTCACTGGCGTCTTGACCGGTTCGCTCGGAATGCTTTCGGAGGGGGCGCACTCGGGCATTGACCTCATTGCTGCGGCAATCACGCTGTTTTCGGTCCAGGTGGCGGACAGACCGGCGGATGAAGAGCATAACTACGGCCACGGAAAAGTGGAGTCGCTCTCGGCGTTTGTTCAAACCGGACTCATGCTGACCTCATCCATCTGGATCGTCTATGAAGCCCTTCACCGGATCCTCTTCCATAATCGGCTGGCTCTTCCTCTCACGATCTGGCCGTTTCTGGTCCTGCTGCTTTCGATCGTGGTCGACTACGCCCGGGCGCGTAACCTGAAGCGCATCGCCAGCCAGTATCGTTCTGAGGCTCTGGGCGCGGACGCCGTTCATTTCAGCACAGATATCTGGTCGTCCGTGGCGGTGTTGCTCGGGCTCACGGCCACGGTGATTGGAGAGCGTTTCCACATCCCCGCAATGGAGACCGCGGATCCAATCGCGGCCCTCGTTGTCTCCGGAATCATCCTCCGAGTTACCTGGACGCTGGCTCGCAGGACGGCCGAGACGTTACTCGATGCCACCCCTGCCCAAGATGGGCGAACCGCCGCGCAGACCCGCCGCAAGCTCATCCAAGACCTCGCTGGGATCGATGGCGTTCTCTCCGTGGACCGGCTTAGAACTCGTCGGTCGGGCTCCGGTTATTTTGCGGATGTAAGTTTGGCGATGCCGAGAAATCTAACATTCCAACGCTCCGAGCAGATTACTTCTTCGGCCA
>JAYVDT010000106.1:0-1926 GCA_043749265.1 Rhodanobacteraceae bacterium
CCGTCCTTCATCAGGTCCAGCAGGTCGATACCACCTGCCTTGACCGCAGCGTTCCCGGTCATCTGGCCAAACGCCTCATCTACTGTCTTGCAATCCACAAAGGTAAAGTTGTTCATGCGCGCATCTCTCCCTGCACTTTGCCAAGCGCGGCAAGTACGTTCGCCGGCGTCATCGGAATCTTATGCATTCGCACTCCTGTTGCGTTGTAGAAGGCATTGCCAATCGCCGCTGCCAGCGTAATGATGCCCGCCGACTCTCCAATACCCGCAGCATCCGTCGAGCTCTGCGCAATGTAGTTTTCTACCAGATGAATCTCAATCTCCGGCACTTCGCGGGCCCCGAGAATCTTGTAATTTTCCAGGTTCGCATTCAGCATGTAGCCCGCTTTGCGATCCATAATCCGCTGTTCAAATAGCGCGTACGAGATACCCTGCAGAATGCCTCCGTTGATCTGGCTAATGACTCCTGTCGGGTTGATCGGACGCCCGCAATCATGAGCCCCAACGACCTTTTCGATATGCACCCGGCCAGTCTCCGTATCGACCGCAAGCTCCACATAATCCACTCCGCCGTACGTTATGCGGTCTTTCGAGTACTCAGGAACGCGCGTGGATTGAACAGAAATTACCTCCGTCGGCATCTTCGCTGTCATCTGCTTCAGCGTGAAGGACTTCGACGAATCATTCTTCAGCCCGATGCTTCCGTTCTTTATCTCGAAGCTTTCAGGCGTTGTCCCAAATGCAGGCGCAACTGCAGTGAAGAGTTTCTGCTTCGCCTGGTATGCCGCATTGCGAACCGCCGGTGTGATGGAACCGGCCGTAACGCTGCCACCAGAGTCCGGTCCGATAGGGAAGCGCGTGTCGCCAATTCGAACTACAACTGACGCAGGCGGTATGCCAAATTCCTCACCCACAATTTGCGCCAGCATCGTCTTGGTCCCGGTGCCCAGATCTTGCACCGCAGACATCAGTTCAACGGACCCATCCCGCGACACGCGCACCTCGCAAGACGAGTTCATATTGACGAATCGGTACCAGATCGACTGTGCAATGCCCATGCCCCTTTTGACCGGAGTCTGATCTGACCCAGCAGGCTTGCGGTTACGCCAGTTTGTCCGCTCAAGAATCAGAGCCCGCTCGGCCTTACGCGCTGGACTTGCGTCGATCTTCTCGCGCAGAGCCAGTGCATCCATATCCAATTTGACTGCCAGCTCATCGATCGCCTGCTCAAAGGCAAAACAACCCTGTGGATGGCCTGGCGCACGAAATGCCGCACCGGGACCCGCATTGATGAAGACGTCATACTCTTCCGTTAGAAGATTCGGACACGTATACAGATTTGTTGCCGGGCCGGCGGTACCGGCACCGGTTCCCACGCCCGCTGAACCGTAACTTGTGAGTTGTATCGCTGTCAGCGTCCCATCCTTCTTCGCACCAATCTTCAATTTCTGGTGCGAGTCCGGCCGATTGCTCACAATATGTTCCTGCCGCCGGTCGAGCATCAGCTTTACCGGAGCGTTCGCCTTCCGCGACAGGTTAGCCGCAACCACACCTTCGTTGCCCGCACCGAATTTCGCACCGAAGCCACCACCCATATATTCCGTGATGACGCGAACCTTGCTCTTGGGCAGCTTGAACACATCGGCAAAGTCATTACGAACGCTGGATGTGCCCTGCGTTGAGGCGTAAACCGTAACCTCATCGGGCTTCCAATCCACGACGAATCCATGAGTCTCAAGTGCCGAGTGCGTCTGAACCTCGGTAAAGTATTCCCCCTCCACAATCACATCAGCCTCGGCAAATCCCTTGTCGATATCGCCGGTCAACTTTCGCTGAGGTCCATGAACATTGCCCTTTTGCGGCACACCCTTCGGACCGCCGCCACCACCCGCACTGCCCGCCGCATCTGCTGGTCCCGGATAGACCA
>JAYVDT010000107.1:0-6670 GCA_043749265.1 Rhodanobacteraceae bacterium
CGTCGGCCAGCATCTTTAGTTCCTGGCGGGCGGCTTCCGCCGAGGAAGCCGGGTTTTGTCCGGTGATCAGATTGCCATCGGTCACGACAAAAGACGACCAATCCGGTCCCTTCGAATAGAGGCCGCCTAAACGCTTCAGCTCGTCTTCGACCAGGAACGGAACAATCTTTGAAAGTTGTACGGCATCTTCCTCTGAATCGCTGAATCCGGTCACCCGCTTTGCCTTGACCAGAGGAGTCTCATCCTTGGCCTTGACGTGGCGCAGCACACCTGGCGCATGGCACACCAGGGCCACCGGCTTGCCTGCGGCGTGGAAGGACTCGATCAACGCAATTGACAACTTATCCTCCGCCAGGTCCCATAACGGGCCGTGTCCGCCCGGGTAAAAGACCGCGTCAAAGTCTTTTGCGGAAACACTCGATAGCTTTATAGTTTGTGCCAACGCCTGCTGCGCGCCCGCATCCTGTTTGAAGCGTGCGGTGTCTGCAGTCTGGGCGGTGGAGTCATCGCTCTTGGGATCGAGTGGCGGCTGACCACCCTTGGGAGAGGCCAACGTGATGCTGGCCCCAGCATCGGCGAATATGTAATAAGGAGCGGCAAACTCCTCCAGCCAGAACCCGGTCTTCTTCCCCGTATTGCCCAACTCATCGTGTGAAGTAAGCACCATCAAGATTTTCATTTGTGTATCCCTTTCCTTAGTTCTGATGCGTTCATTGCAACTTCATGCCTGGTGTGGCCGAACTTATTGCGCTTCGTCGCTGCTGACGCGCACCACCAGCTTGCCAAAGTTTTTTCCCGATAGCATTCCCATGAAGGCCTCGGGCGCGTTCTCCAGGCCTTCCACCATCTGCTCGCGATATTTCATGGCTCCTGACCCAACCCATTCGGACATCTGCTTCAGAAAATCAGCATAAAACTTTTCGTAGTAGGCCGTGATGATGAACCCCTGCAGCCGTACGCGCCGCTTCAGCAGCGTGCCCATCGCCTGCGGAAGGTGGTCGATACCCTGTCGAGGATGGCTGTCGTTATACTGCGAGATCAGCCCACATAGTGGGATGCGTGCAAAAGGATTCAATAGCGGCAAAACCGCCTCGAAGACCGCACCGCCCACGTTTTCGAAGTAGACATCGATACCCTTCGGACAGGCGCGCGCCAATTCTTGCGGCAACCCCGGTCCGAGGTGATCGACGCAAGCGTCAAAGCCGAGTTCTCCCACCGCATAGCGGCATTTCTCTTGACCGCCAGCTACGCCCACCACGCGGCAGCCTTTAAATTTCGCGATCTGGCCAACCACCGAACCCACCGCGCCGGTTGCGGCAGCCACTACAACGGTCTCCCCCGCCTTCGGCTGCCCAATTTCCAGCAGCCCGATGTAACCGGTAAATCCAGGCATACCTAGCACCCCGAGCGTGCAGGATGGTCGCTCCATTTGTGCGTCTAGCTTGACCACGCCTCTGCCGTCCGAGAACGAAAATTCTTGCCAGCCGCCCTGGCTTAGTATCCAGTCGTCCACGGCAAAGCCGGTGTGGCGCGAAGCCACAACGCGGCTGACCGTTGCGGCTCCCATTACTGCGCCGAGCGCCACCGGCGCCACATAGGATGGCACATCGCTCATACGTCCGCGCATGTAAGGGTCGAGCGACAAATAAACTGTGCGTGACAGAAACTGTCCGTTGACCGGGCCTGCAACCTGCTCCGTCTCCATACGAAAATTTCCTGCGGTGGGAGCACCATTGGGCCTGGATGCCAAAACAATTCTATGATTCGTGCGCTCGTTCAATTGATTCAACCTCACTTTCGAGCTTCCTGAAAGGCGTCGCTTCTAGTAGTGCCAACGATCAACTTACCCCAAAAGGTTTGGTTATCTGACGATGCGGGAAACACCAACAAAACAAAGGAACGACATTCAGCAGAAGAGTTTTAGAGAGCTGGAGCGCAGTCGCGGCCCTTCGTCGTGCTGACCAGCATCGTGCTTCGCGGGTGCAAGGGTGTGGTGACTTGCTGCTTCTGTATGTTGGGTCGCTGCATCCAAATGCGCTTGCTTTGCCATTAGTATTATTTCTCGGACCTCAGGCTTTCAATCGGCTAGGATGACTCCATCCCTCCCGGCGTTATCCGAACCCTTTGAAACGTTTCACACCAGGATATTCATATCCAAAAGTCTTATGTTCTCAGAGGGAACTACCACGTTGCACCCACCCCGGTCCAACGCACCGCGTCCCCCTATCGCAGGACCTGTTGCCACCAAACGGCAATTCAATGAATATCTCCTGGCAACAACAATTGTTGTTGTCGTTCGCGGTAGGCCAGTTGTGCTCCGCACTGGGGGGCAAGCGCATCGTGTACTTCGTGAGCCTTGATTACGCAATCTCCTTGGCGCGGTTTTCCGGGCTCGGCGCGACATTGCATTCGTCGACGCAGCGCTGCCTGAGCCTTACACCTCCGCACTCGTCGACGTGGCGGTAGCCGTTACGTGTCTTGCTCCGCCGAATGTGCGGGTTGATTCCCAAAGCGACTTCTGGGGGATCGATCGTGACGCGAACATTCGCTTCGGCCTAGCAGTCATCAGCGCGGACGCTCTGCATTGAATCGCCTTCACGATCACACATCCGACCGCGTATTTCAGAGATCTGACCAACCGGGCCTTCGATTCGGTGCGCAAGAATAGCCGATACAGCATCATAGGTTTAGGACCACTTCGCATCACCGGGATCCACGGGGACGACGATGGAGCCTTTCTGGCCAAGAGCATCAACGATCACGGTCGGGCCGGCCATGAGCACAAAGTTGGAGGTTCCGACGTCTTCACGTTCCGGGAGTTCGGTTTACTTGCCGTCGAAGTGCATCGCAAGCGGGAGACTTTGCAGATCAGGAGGGTTTCGCTGCTTTCATTGCGTCACGGCTATGATCGGCGGTATGGCAGGCCTTGTTTTCCGCAAGGGCCGGCGGTTCGCCAGCCGTTCTTCGCTGGATGATCTATACCGAAACTGGCGATGCGTTGGCGCAAAGCTGCGGTCGCCGACGATTAAGCGACGAATTTTGGCGAAGGCGGCTAAACTCACAGTCGGGGTTCCTGCTGCAATGAATCTTTAGCTAGGATCGGTCGGCCCTTGGATAGGGCCAGGAGGTCTTCAAATGATCCGAAGTCGCACTCTTTTTAGCGCAATTCTGATTTTCAGTCTGTTTGGGAGTTCTGCAATGGCCGTTGAAGAGCCCGCTTTCAAGAAAGTTCTGCAAGATGGCGATTTTGAAGTTCGCGACTATCCCTCGCTCGTTGTCGCCGAAGTCACCGTGTCTGGCGGACAGAAGGAGGCTGCCAGCAAGGGCTTTCGTTTGCTCGCCGGTTACATCTTTGGCGGCAACAAGCGAAAGCAGAGCATCGCCATGACGGCGCCGGTGGCGCAGGCACCCACCAGTGAAAAAATAGCGATGACGGCACCTGTCACCCAGATCGCGAACGCCGGGACTTGGATCGTCCGGTTCACAATGCCGAGCGGCTACACGCTTGAAACGCTGCCTGAGCCTAATGATCCCAAGGTTCAATTGAGACGTCTCCCCACGCAACGCGTTGCTGTCCTCCGTTTTTCGGGATTGGCAGGGAAAGGTGATGTGGATACGAAAACCACGGAGCTCATCGCCGCCACCAAGGCTCATCATTTGCGTGCCATCGGCCCCGTATCGCTCGCCCAATACAACCCGCCCTGGACGCTATGGTTCATGAGACGGAATGAAGTGATGATCCCCGTAGAGCCTTGACGAAGTATGGTCCCCGTCGATGAAGCTCAATGTTTACCGGCAATATTGTTAAGCTCAAGAAGGCCAGCACATGCCTTCGGTTTGAATGCCGACCGCACCCGAACCGATCGCCTTGCGTTCCAGCTTCTGCTGATTGTCAGGATTCTCAGGTTCACCCGGGCGTGGTACATCCTTCGCAACAAAACGCTGTCAAAGTAAATTCCCCGCACTTGTGGCGTCACCAAGAAGTTGATACACGGTCTGTCCTACTCGGCCCATGACTAACCCATGAGCCCATTGACGCTATCTCTGCGACCCTCCACATGGTCATTCGTTCGATCCCCCCACTCATGCATGAATAAAGCACGCAACCGATCTTGATGAGCGGCAAAGAGCTGCGTGCAGAATTGCTCAGACGAAATGTTGGCGAAAAGAGTGCATACCCACCGGCCGCGGGTTTCGTGTCGCAAGTCTGATGTTGAGCTCTGTTCGAAAACGCGATGGTGATAAATGAGGAGAAAACAAGTGAGCAACTTCTATCTGGTTGGAAGCGGAATCGCATCGCTTGCGGCGGCAGCATACCTGATCCGTGACGGTAAGGTGAATGGCGGCGACATGGTCATTCTCGAAGAACAGAACGACGTGGGCGGCGCTCTGGATGCCCACGGATCTCCTGAAGACAGCTACTTCATGAGCGGAAGCTGGATGTTTGAGCACAAATACAACGCCACGTTCGATCTGTTCTCGTTCATTCCTTCAATCAGCGATCCGCATCGCTCGGTGAAGGAAGAGACCGAAGTAGCCGCGAAAGATGCTGAATGGCACAACAAAGCAAGGCTCATCGACGGGAGCGGCAAGATCATCCAGTGCCGAACTCCGCACTCAGCGAGAGCAACACGTCGTCCGTCAGCTTGCGAATCGCACGCAGCGGATGGTCTTTAGGAGCCCGCTGCTCCAACCAAACATAGTTGTGCAGCCAATCCTGAACCTGCTCATCTCCACGCATGCCGCAGAGACGTATCGGTACTTCGACAAGATGCAGGTGAACTTATTTGTTTAAAAATATTCCGGGTTACTAAACATCGCACGTCATCCGATTAATAATCTTTGGGGCTGTGAACTTGTCACTGCAGGTAGTGGCACCCTGTAGTACACAGAAGATTGGCGGAGTTGGACAGACCTTTACCGCTCTCCCCCTCATGCGATGTATTTTTACGCAGGTTTAAGTTACTTATTCAAGCGGCCACTGCTTGCTGCTTCTGCGTTTACATATAGATTGTGATCACCGACCTTCTACGTGATAGTTTCAGCATCACAAGGATCATTCATTACTACTGTGGATTGTCGAGAGGACGCCATATGCGTTTAGTTGAGTGTCTTAAAGGAGTAGTCTTTGTCGTGGTCGTGGGTAGCCTGTCGACTGCAATCATGTCGGCCCAGAAGCTTTCCATTACCGGCGGACTGAGTCGCATAATGGCAATAGGGGGAGAATCGACCGGTTGGTCCGTCCGCCTCGACGCAGAGATAAATGTCAACGGCAAGGCGATGCGTTCCATCGAGGTAAGCGACGCACAACCCGGAAGATTGGAAGGGTTGAATGGGAAGCGCATCACCGCGACTGGAAGGATTGCTCACCGGCAAGGAGTGGAGACGGGCGTAAAGCCCTTTCTTCGAATCGCGTCCATCAAGGAAGCTCAGGCCTCGACACTCGAGTCCATCAGGTCCCAGCCGATCTCAAAGGGACCGAATGGGTGCTGGAGAATCTGGCTGGGCAGGGTGTAATCGACAGTGTGCAGGCGACGCTGGGTTTCCCGGAACTCGGCAAGGTGGTGGGCAAAGGCTCGTGCAATCGCTTCTTCGGTACCGTTGAAACAGAGGGCGACAAGATTAAGTGTGGGTCGCTGGGATCAACAAGAATGGCGTGTCCAGAAGCAGTGATGAAACAGGAAAAGAAATATCTGGATGCATTGCAGGCAGCGCAACGGGTGGAGTGGAAGGAGCCGTATTTACTGATATTCGCCAAGGGCTTGAACAAGCCCCTGAGCTTTACCAAAGCTACTCCTCCGGAGCCCAACACGCCATAGAACTACCGGCTAGCTTCTTCCCGTGACCTGAGCACGACTTATCCGCCCTTTCCTCTAAGTGCACTAGCCTCTGCAAAAGCCCTCGCCTAGCTTGATCACTAAGCAATGTTTCTTCTCAAGCAGCCACTTCATTCCCGTATCTGTGCCGGTTCCGGCTCGAATACGTTCGGTCCGACCCTCACGAATAAAGTCGATTGCGTCGTAACTCCAAACCCCTGGATAGGTTGCAACGCCATCCAGCGAGCGGATCGTAGCGTCATATTTATTAAGTGTTGTTTTGGAAAGCAGAAGAGACGTGCCTTCCGGGCCGGTCCAGGAACCCAACCAGGACTCGGGAAAAGCGGTTGCCTCTTCAACGACCGAAGAGGTAGTCGGATGCGGTTCGCTGGGGCGAGGCGTATGTTCGACGCTCCGGTTGCAGGATGCGATCAGAGTTCCGCCAGCCAACGTAAGAACCAGCTTTTGCAAACGGACCATGGTTCCTCTTCGAGGCGCCCAATGGGACTCGACAAATGTATATTTCTGTCTGCAGGTCGGTATATCGCCCACTCTGTCTTTCTTTCCAACTTGCGCAAGAGTACACCCAACAGCAATTTTGGCGAGCTTAGGCATGCGCTCAGTGCTGCACATTTTCACCGCGGTTCTATTGGTTCTCGATGCTTCGGCCGCCCTTTCGCAACAGAAGATCTCCATCATGACCGAAAAGGGTCCGTGGTCGACAGGCAGTCGACTGCCACATCGTTTCTCGTCATACCGTATGCATCGCCTCCAGTCGGCAAGCTGAGATGGAGCGCGCCGCAGCCAGTCAGTCCCTGGGTTGAACCACGCGACGCCAGCCGGATCGGCAACGT
>JAYVDT010000108.1:0-6666 GCA_043749265.1 Rhodanobacteraceae bacterium
AACCACTGACCTCCCATCAGGAAATCGCGCTTGTATCCGTTTCGCGCAACCGACTCCGGAAACTGGTCATGAAACGTCATGTGGAACGTGATCGAGTCGCCTGGAGCCACGGCTCGCGGAAGTGTCAGCATCGCGACCGTGCGATCCGCCGCGTTGTTATCGTCAGGCGAAATGAAGTGAAGCTTTGGCGTCAGATCGCCGAACCCGTCCGCTTCCAGATGCGTGATCGCAATGCTTCCCAGCTTCTTCGCCGGATAGTCGCTGACAAAATCAGAGTCTCGGATGCCACCACCAAAATGAGTCTCAGTTGTAAAGGTCGACGTCGGCTGAAATGCGTTGAGATAGAGATGAAACGGGAAGGTACTGAGCGGCTTGTCCGTCAGATTTCTGTACGTCAACGTCTCGTAGGCATCGACCGTCTTCCTCTTCACATCCACCCTGGCAGCGATGGTGTAAGCCACGACTCTCGTCGAAAGTGGTGTATCCGCGGGCGCATTGGTCGCAAGGCTGGTCTGTCGCGGCACAGGCTGCGCCAGCAACGAGGAGACAGCAAGCGCGGCAACCATAAAGATGCGCGGCATGAAGAGGATTCTAAGCGATGAGTAACGATCGCGCGTTATCGCTCATCACGCTGCCAAAGCTGTGTCGTCAGCAGGCCAAAGAGACTTTGATGTTCCGCAACCAAATGAAGTCCCGCACGTTGCAAAGCCGCAGCGTAATCCGGAAGACGATTCGTGCGTAGTCCCGTCAGGATGCGAAAGGCAAAGTATAGCAACCGAACGTAAACGCGCGCCGCAAACTGCATCAACCCGCCCGGAATGCGGAAGTCCGAGACCAGCCAAAAACCTGCCGGAGTCAGCGTCGGCGCGAGACGTCTAATCATCGCATCGACATCCGCTTGCGTAAAACAATCCAGAAAGAAGTGCGTACAGACCAGGTCCGGGCGCTCCTCCGGGACATACTCCCGAGCGTCGATCTTGAGCGTCCACAAGCGATCTCCGCTTGCACTCGCACGCTTCCCAAGCAACTCCAGCATCGCGCCGCTTATGTCCACCGCAGTCGCACGCATCTGGGTGTTCTGTGCCAGTAGCCGAGCGGTAAATCGGCCATCACCGTCCCCGAGAATAAGCGCTTGCCTGCAGACACTTAGCCGCGCCAGATGATGATTCCGCATCCGCTGCAGGAGAGGCCCCAGCGTTGCGTACTCTAGCCATCGATAGGCGTGCGCGATACGGTCAAAGTCAGGTGCGCTTACGACAGAAATGGCAGCACCAGCACCGGCGTAAGCAGAACAAGATCAGCTGCCGCACGCAGCGTTGTCGCCTCCACGTCGCCACGAAAGCGATGCAGCAACACCAGCAACGCCGCCGCCGCGCTGATCGCAAGGCTTATCGGCCCCAGGTGCACGAGTGGAAACAGAATCAGCGCCAACGAAATCTGTGGCAGAAACCTGCGCGCAATCCCCGTGCTGGCATGCGCTGCCCCCCCTTCCGGGTTCTCCCATGTCTGGATGTACAAGCAGTTGAGCGAGCAAAGCGCCGCAAATAAAATCGCCGGCACAAGCGTCTGACGGCTAGCAAACGGAATAAAAATAGCCGCGCTAAAGAATGCACCGGTTACAAATTCCTTAGGCAGAGTCCGGCACGGACCGCGGTGCACAAATGCAAACCAGAGCGCCAGCGCCGCCGCAAGTCCCAGATAAAGTGCAAACGTCAACGCCGGCAGCCGAGCCAACACGACCAAAGCCAGCAACCCTGCCGACGCCACTCCAATCGCCGCCAGAAATGCAGTCCGATGCGCATCATGAAAGTGATGCCGCACCTCCAGCCCAACCGCCCGCCTTGCATCGAGCAGCCGATCAACCACATACAAAATCCACACCGCCAGAAACATCGCCGCCGGAAATTCAGGCGTCATCGCAGTATGGGTCGCCCTTGCGACGAAGCAAGTCCACAATATAGCCACCGTCGGCGCGTCCAGGGAGAGCAAATGCCAAAGCTTCAGAAACCCGTGCTGAGGATGCAGTCCAACCGTCCCTGATCTCTGAGGAACCGTATTCATTTAGCTTTCAGGATACTGCAGCGCAGAACGCGCCCGCCCGCGGTCAGAGCACATAACAACAAGCGGCAGTACTGTAACGGCATTAGATTTGCCAGGATCGAGCATCGCATTGATGCTCGATATGCTCTCCTGCGGTGTTTTAGGCGCTCAGTCTGGCCTCACCTACGACCAGGCAGCAAGTGGTCTCAAGGAAGTCCTGAGATCAACGTAAAGCAATATGTCCTGGACAAGACCACGGACGGACTCTTCGTCGTCCTGGGGCAGGAAGAAGGCAGAGTCTGCATCGACCCAGCGGTCCAGGTTTTGCCCGCCTCCGCACCGTCCCTGGCGGCAAGCGCTAGTTGGTGGCGGTAGCGGGGGGAGTTTTTTCTTCGCTGCTTGCTCGCACTGCCTTCGCGCCCGCGACCCAGAACTCCGGGTTTAGATCCGGAAAGATTCCATCGCGCAGGTTGATGGCCTCGAGACGCGCGGCCTGATGCTCGTTGAGCACGCCATCCGTTTCATACGCCTGCCAGATGGATTTCAACTCCAGGAATTGTTCGTTATGTGTCAAAAAGCGGAGCTCGGCGTAGTCGCGCGCGGCCCCTGTCGTAATCAAAAACTGCCAGTCGCTCGATTCAAGCAGCATCAGCTCTCGGCAAAGTTGTTGCACGATCTCCATGCCCAGCTTCGACTCACGCCACTTGCCCTGCGTGCAAACCTCGCGTGTATAAATCTCCGCAGGGTAGATGTGCGTGTAGGTCCAGGAGGTCTCGGGATTCATCCATACCTGGTTATTGCCCTCGGCTCCCCAGGAGCCTTCGTGCATCGCGATGAAGCCCGCGCGCGGATATCGTTCCAGATACTCCGAGCATGAAATCAATTGGATACCGGCCGGATATTCATGCAGCGTGCGCGCCACGGCCTCCAGCCAGAGTGGCCCTTCAAACCACCAATGCCCAAACAGTTCGGCGTCAAACGGTGAGCAAAGAATTGGCGGAATCTTATCGTTCAGCGCCGACTTCAGAGCGTCCTGCACCAGGTGTACAAAATGGGACGCATGGCCCTGTGTACGTGCGGCGGCCTCCTGCGGATAGTAAGGCTCCTTATCGCCCATATCGACCTTGGTGCCGGTCACGCGCCAGTAGCGATGTCCGCCCGGCCAGCGCTTCTTGTGGAAGTCGACGTAGTTCCCATCGCCCGGATAACCCGTATCGCCAGACCACACCTGGATGCCGGTGCGTGGATCGCGTGGGAAGATGGTCGTCGCAAAACGTTTGTCATAAGGGCCGTCCACGTAATACGGCTGGTAGAGCGAGCGATAATCGTGATGCGCGATCGCCTCGGTACTCGCGCTGCGCGCCACTGCGCCGCTCAGCAACTCATACGGGTCTTGAATAGGCTCGGATTCTTCGACGAGGTGCGTATCGACGAAGAAAAAGTCGATGCCCGATTCCGAAATCGCCTGCTCGGTCCCGATGCGATCGAACCCGGGAGGCGTCGGAGAGCCGTCCGCCATAGGCACGGGATAGTTCCAGAAGCCAGCCGGACGATACCCGCACTCGGGAGCCCAGACACCCTTTGGCTGCTCGCCAATATGGCGTTTATGGGTCTGGACGGCCATCCGGAATTGCGCCCGAACGCTTTCATCCGTGCCGAGCAAAGGATTGTAGCCATGGGTTGCGCCGCACGTAATGATTTCGATCAATCCTGCTTTGTGGAAGTGAACAAAGCCCTTGATGATGTTGCCTTCTAGCGCCTTGAAGTCTTCGAGCGCCTGCTTGAAGAAGTCTTGCCAGAACCGTGCTGTTTCGGCGTAGTGAGTCTCTCCGGACTGGGCAAAGAAGGCCTCGTCTTCCTTGGCTGAGACGATCTTGCGCGTGACGTAATTCGGAAACTCCGCGATGAAGATCGGGTGCGCCAACTGTTCCATCAAGATGGGAGAAAGATTCAGATTGCAGTGGAGCCCGATGCCATCTTTCTCAAGCCGCGCCAGCACTCGCAGGAGAGGAAGATAGGTCTCCGCTGCAGCCTCGTGCAGCCATTCCATTCCGTGCGGCCAGGTCCCGTGGTTCACGACGTATGGCAGATGCGCATGCAGAGTAAACGTCAAAAAACCTGCCGGCTTTTGCTGCAAAGTCGTCAACACTCAAGCACCTCGGGGAAGATTCTGATAGTGAAGCCGTTACACAGTGAGTGTCGCACGGCGCTTTGTTCTGCGAGTCTACACGACGTTTTGGATGAGCTATCCCATCAAGTGGATGCTGCGACACTTGATGGGAGGACATCGATACGACAACTGCCAGTCATCTCTCCAGCTTGCGCTCAGTTGGGAGTGCTCGTGAAAGTCGAAGTCTACTGCTTATTGCGCGGCTGTAGCGTGGGATCGGCCACCTGCCGGTCAGGCCGATCCGTGCTGTCTGTCCTGGCGCGCATGGAAACTGGGCCATTCAGTCGGAAGCGCACTACCGTCTCAGATGCAATCTGCACCTGTTCGCCACGCGTCACGGCATTAGCTCCAGCACCCAGTCCACCACCAGTCGCTGCGCCAATGGCGGCTCCCTTACCACCACCAAAGATGCCTCCCAGAATTGCCCCGACCGCGGCGCCGCCGCCCGCCTTCACTGCGGTGTTTTTCCCACGACTCTTACCTTCAACCGTATACGGCTCGGTCGAGATCGCGAGGCGATCACCACGACGGTTGACGCTCGAAAGCGATACCGTCAGCAGCGACGATCCGCTGAAGTGCGCAGCTTCATGTACCACGTCCACGTGGCCCGTCACGTTGGTTCCTGCCGGAATCGCGACGACGCCATCGACCATAATGTCCGAGGCGACTACACCGGAGAAGGCCGCGCCCTCCTGGGTCGTTGCGCTATCAAGAGTCTGGGTGACGCGAATCGGGAGTACGCTTCCCGAAGGCACCGTGAGGTCACGGTAGACAGGCTGCTGGGCCGGCGGCGGAGCCTGCGCGACAGGTGCCTGCGTGGGCTCGTTATTCTGCTGAGTGTTATAGGGTTTCGATCCGCTATCGCGATGCTCGTTATTACGCTGCTGATCGTTGTAGCCCTGCTGACTGCGCTCAATCGGGGCTGGTTCACGACGGGCGGCGCGAGTATCCGCGCGTTCCGGCTTCACAATCGCGGCCGACTTCTTGATCGGAATCGGGGGAGCTGGAATCTGCGCCGGAAGAGGCGTAAGGACAGCAACGCTGGCTGGAGGCGGCGTAGCGATCGTCAGATTGTTCATGACTTGCATTACGCCAGGGATGCGCACCGCATCACGTCCTGCCAAAGTCTTTTGTGCATCGTTCGAGACCGATCCGTTCAACGTCGCAATGCCGTTTTGAACACTGGCCTGGATAGGCTGGCCGCTGATTGAACCGTCCGCAGCGAGTTGTGACTGCAGATTCCGCGTCATCGAAGCGTCGTCCGCCGGGGCGGTGGCTGTCTTGCAACCAACAAAACCGCAAAGCAGAACAGCGGAAAAGCACCCGATGCGGAATGAGGCGCGGGGGTAAGCGGTCTGGAAGAGGTGAATCATATTTTGAAGTCCTTTCAGTGTGGACGAACGACGGACCTGAGGTCTTATGTCTTCTGAGACGCGGGGTTTTCGATTTTGTTGTTCATAGAAAACGTTTGGGCTCCAATGCGTCGACTTCCGCGGCGTTTCGTTCCTAAAAAAATATGAAAATGAATGTGACGACACGTTATTATGCGCTGCATTTCGTTCGTTCGCGCAACCCGATCACCGCACAGGGCATCTTTTAGAATGCAGCAGTTGATATGCACCGGCACAAGCGCAGGAATCATATAATCAAGCGTCGTAGTTCTTGGTTGTTATGAAGCCAGACTTCGATGCCGAATAAGTTTTGAATGATGGGCAAATCAAGATCGATAAAGGAGAGTGCAATGGCTGACAATGACAACGGAAGTGGACTTGGCTGGTTTCTTGCAGGACTTGGAGTTGGAGCACTAGTGGGTGTTCTATACGCGCCGAAGTCGGGCAAAGAGACACGGGATGACCTGGTAGCTGGCGCCGTCGACGCCAAAGAAAAGGCATCAGTTCTCGCCCAGCAGGGTGTCGACAAGGCCGGCGAGTACGTCGACCAGGGTAAGCAGGCTGCCGAAGACTACGTCGATCGCGGCAAGGAGTACTACGAAAAGGGCCGCTCACAGTGGACTCAATACGTTGAGAAGGGCAAGAATCTGGTAGCCGATCAGGCGGATGCAGCTCAGGATGCAATTGAAGCAGCCAAGAATGCTTATGCGTCCAAAGTTGGCGACCATCCTCTTTCGTAGCACCGCTACTCGCTAAACAATTACGCTCAGCGGGTTGGGGGTTGGCCGGTCGATCGCGATCATAGGCCTGCCCCCTTCTCGCATTTCGGCGTGTATCAAAAAGTAGAGTAAGAAGAATTCAGGAGACAAGAGCAAATGCTGATACTGACTTTGGCCACAGGCGCTTTGACCGTCAGGTCGTTTGTTTCAATGCATAGCCTTGCGATGTTTCAGGCGCAGGATTCGATCAATAGCGGAAATTCGAAACTGCTGATGATTTTCATTGGAATCGCCGCCTTTGCGCTGCTCGCACAGGCCGTTGTGATTATGGTTGCGGGTATCGGGG
>JAYVDT010000109.1:0-6659 GCA_043749265.1 Rhodanobacteraceae bacterium
GGAGCCGATCGAGCCGCACGCTCTGCGTAATCCAAAGCAAGGGCATGATCGCCGCGGTCGAGCGCTAGCTGCGCCGCTCTCGCAAGGCGGGCGTTCTGGATATTCGATCCCCAGCCCAGTTGCTTACCGGCCGACTGGTTCGGGTCAATCTTTGTGCCCGGCTTCCGAGGAGGCTCAGGACCTACCTGGTAGGTTTGTGACAGTGCAGGCCCGGCAAGAAATAAAATCAAGACGGCAAACGAAATTTTCAACAGTTCCAAACGAGCTATCAAATGGTCCACCGACACTACCGAGGCAATCCTTGCAGGTTCAATTTCAAAACGTTTTAAATCCCAGACTATACTCAACGTTCGATGTAAAAAAAACGAAATGGTGGTCCGCAACAAGTTCAGCCTTGAGATCGTCCCGCTATGGTTCTTGGCTGGCGAGGCACAGGCAACAGTGAGCCCTAGACTCGGCATCGAATAAGATAACTTTCAGAGGGTAACTTGAACAAAAGCCAGACCTTTGCATCATCGCGACCCATACCGATGAGCTTGATTCTCATGGCGGCCGTCGTGGTTCATTTGCCGTTGCTTCTCATGCAGCTACCACTAAAGTCGTACGACACAAACTTTCATATCTTCTTTGCCTCCCACTACGTGCATCACTGGTTTGATCCGTGGAACCCAAAGTGGTTTGCGGGCTTTTCACAGACCACGTATCCTCCGCTTCCGCAGCAGTGGGTGGCACTTCTCTCTTGGATTCTCGGTTTGAACATGGCGTACATGGCTGTTCAGTTTGCCGCGATTCTGCTTTTGGCCGTTGGTGTATACCGGTTTTCACTCATATGGGTGAACCCACGGGCCGCTTCTTTCGCGGCTCTGGCGAGTGTTCTGCTCGGATCGGAATCATTCCTTGTGTACTCCGCCGGCCAACTAAGCACCACGATGGCAGCACCCATTTATCTTAACGCACTTCCTTACCTCTTTGTGTGGCTCCGACGCGGCGGCTGGCGATCTTTCGTCAAGGCTGTTGCGCTCTTTACCGCTGCTGCAGCAGCTCACCATGCGACGCTGTTGTTCGGCTCCGTGTTTTTTGTTTTACCAGTCATCGCCCTCGTCATTCTGGACAATGAAGGTGGCCAAAAGACCTCGACGAGTGCACTCGTGATGCGCGCACTGGCGATTACGGTTGTGGTGGGAATCGGAATCGCAATCGTGATTTTGCCATACTGGATCGGCCTGATTCAATATCCCATTACCCAGACCCCCATACCGCATCCAAGCCGCGCCAATTACATTCTCAGTCCACAATGGGGACTTAACTATTTTGTTGTCCCGTACGGCGCATTGATCCTGGCGCTTCCGTTCATCGTTATTCGGGGTGTCACAGTTCTGCGCCTGCGCCCATTGCTCGTAGGATTCTGGGTCGCTTTCCTGGTTGGTCTTGGTGGCACAACACCTGTCGCCCGCATATTGTTAGGCCGCGCATTTGAAGTCCTCACGTTTGAGCGTTTCAGCTATTGGGCAACTCTGCTCGCATTGCCAATTCTGGGGGCGATAATATCAGATCTGGTATCTCGATTCCGCATGCGGGCAATCATCCCGCTAACGATTCTCGCAGCTTCAACGTGCGCACTTGCAGTTTCGTGGTCCACCTTCCGTCCGGCCGACGCCGCAAATTTTAATGTTGATTCGGTCGCTCTGTGGCTGAATCGCGACGGGCACGATAATTACCGCTATATTACTCTCGGTTTCGGCAACAAACTTTCGCGACTCGCGGTGAGCACGGATGCAAACAGCGTGGACGGAGAATCAAACTCGTCCCGCATGCTTCCGGAGCTTACAAAGTATGGCGGCGCGGCTCTCACCAGCTCGAAATACTTTGCTAAACCTGGGCTGGACTCCTTGCGAGCGATGCTCGATCATGCCGACCGATACGGATTGAAATGGGTCATCGTGCGCGATCCCTACTATGATCCGCTCCTCAACTTTGCAGGGTGGCGCCAGGTGGACGCGCTTGACGATAAGACCATCACAATTTGGAGCAAGGACGGCGTTCCTCCCGCAACTCCTATGAACTCCGCCCAGATGCCGTCTCGCTGGCAAGGCATTATGTGGGGTACTTTGCCATTTGGCAGCAGCATTCTGGCGATACTTGTCCTGCTGATACCGGGTAAGCTTGAGCGCGAGATTCGACAGGACGAACCAATGGCAACGGATACGGCCCTGGTATCGGGAGGAGCGATTTCGTGAAAAAGGGAAACCTGTTTGCCCTTTCAATTGCAGTCACTACTGTCTTGCTGGTGGTCATCGGGACGCTTCGGCCAATCTCTTCGGCAGCCGCTTACGCTGGTGGAGAAAAAAATAGTCAGCGTCCGTCATCCGGGCCAGAAGCTGCAGTGAACGATCTGGGAACTCAAATGACCCTGCAGGCATGGGGTAAAGCGTACGAGAGCCTTTCAAACAAGGCGGAGTTCAGCGAGCCGGAATTCGTTCGCGATTTGACTGGAAGCGCACTGAGCCTCCGTACTTACGCCACTGTCGATCATTTTGAAGTACAACCACTGCACGAATCTGCTACCGATGCGGAGTTCCTGCTTAGGCTGCACTGGTCCAGTGTGGTTGGACTGATTGACGACACGCGTGACCTGCATGTAGTCAAAAACGGAGATCGCTGGGCTGTGAGTTGGCCGCTTGTGAAGGAACCGCGCGTTCCTCCACAAGTAATACCCGTGAACTACTTGCGCTGGGATGTAATCTACCGCGGCGCCGGTGACGACTGGGGCACGCAGGATGTGGACGCCCCCCACGTACGCATCGTGGACATGCATCCAGTGAACCGTGCCGATGGTGTCGTGGTTATGGGCGAACTCCTGAATGAAGATGTCATGCCGGCCTTCGTATCGGTGAGGGCTACGCTACTGGCTAAGAATGGTTCGTCGATAGCGAGCGAGGGAAGTTTTGACATGATCTCGCATACCCTGCTTCCGAAGCAGGTCACACCTTTCATCATCAAATTCCCGGATGTCGACCTGGCACAGGTGGGGAGCATTCACATGGAGCCCCTTTCGATCCTCGTTTCTGCATCGGCAGATCCCATCATTGAGGTTCAAAACCAGACCTATAGCTCCGGACCAGGAGCCGCCGCGCTCACCGGACAGCTTTCAAACCAGAGTGGACACGTAGTAAACGTCGCTCATATACTTTCGACTTTCTACGACCAGAACGGCCAGGTTATTTGGGTCGCGGGTCAATACGTCGACCGTGCTCTGCAGCCACAGACGCCGGTGGATTTCCGAGTCACAGTTCCGGAGGACCTGGCAAAGAAGATCAGCAGTGAGCGGACGGTGGTTGCCACTTATAGCCCCGGGAGCTCACAGTGAAGTTCATCCACTTTCCGGTTATTGCAACCCTCGCGCTGTCTTCAGCCCATACGGTCTCGGCTCAGGGGGAACACATGACGCTGCCCCATACCGTGAACGCAGGGAGCGCTTTTTCGATTCCGACTGCTGGAACCGGGAACGCTGTGCTTTACATCGTTGGACCGGGGCAGGCACTTCGGCGTGAAGTCCAACTTGGCGAAGCGACGTCATTTGCAAAGGGTGTTCTTTACGGCGCGGGCCATTACGTAGCCATTCTCGCAACAGGGACAGCAAGTGAGACCGGTGAATTCGACGTCGTGCCCGCACCTGAGCCTGCGACACTGGGGTTTTTGGCAAAGCCGTCTCGTCTTCCTGTTGGCTCGCACAACGGAATCAGCGGCGCGCTGTACGTCTTCGATGCATACCAAAATCTGATTATGACGCCGTTGCCGACCTCTCTCGAACTTTCCGATTCATCTGGCGTGATCAAGACTCGCAGTGTCATGACGCGGAACGGGTTGGCCTGGGCGGAAATGGACTCCGCCGCCAAGGAGGGAAGAGCGAAGTTCATTGCGCGAGTCGGCACTGTATCGAGTACCCGAGTAATCGATCAAGTGCCCGGAGATCCATGTCGGTTGACCATCACCGCCCATCCGGCGAATGGGAAAGTACACGTGGAGACCGCACCGGTGCGGGACTGTAGCGGAAATGCGGTTCCTGATGGGACGATTGTGACCTTCTCCGAGACAATAAATTCAATCCAATCTACCGTGGACGTGCCGATAAAAAGAGGGATTGCAACCGTAGAGATGCCGGCCTACGAGGGAGGGAAGATCTCGGTAGCCTGTGGCGTCGTCGCAGGTAATGAGATTCGATGGAGCCAAGGACGATGATCAGAACCCTACTATTGATGTCCTTCGTTCTGACGACGCCGCTACTAGGACAGGCAGGTCAGCCAGACGTTAGAATCCAGCCGCCAGAACTCCAAGGGTCTCGCCCGCTTGAAAAGCAGACTGAAGCGGCCGTGATTCGTGACTACCTTCTGTCGTGGAAGAGCTTCAAAACTGCCCTCGATCAAAATCAGGCAAACCTGCTGAACGCCGATTTCGTTGGAACCGCGCGTGAAAAGCTTGGGAACACGATTGAGGGACAGGCACAAATTGGCGTTCACACCCGCTATCAGGATCTTTCACACGACCTTCAAATTGTGTTTTATTCGCCGGAGGGGCTATCCATTCAGATTTTAGACACGGTTGAATACGATGAACAAGTGCTTGACCACGATAAGGTTTTGACATCAAAGCGGATCCGAGCCCGCTATGTCGTAGTGCTGACGCCTTCTGAAGTGCGATGGAAAGTCCGAATCTTCCAGTCCCAGGCTTAGGTCTAGTAAATTGTAGGCTGGCACCGGTAAATCTGGCGCTGCTCCTCTAGCTCCTAAGGTTTTCTTGCGGCAATCGGAGTAACTATTGCATGGGTAGCGGTTTTAGGCTGCTCGGCGCAGGTGGGAATGCCGGGTTCGATCTCCGAACCTTCTTCATAGTCGTTCCAGGTTTCGATTAGCATGAAAGGAATGATCTGGTCGGCGGGGAAGTACTTTCGCCAAAGGTTCATGGTGTCGTTGTATGTTTGGCCGCACCGCGCGGAAATGTGCCGGTTGAGTCCCCACGACGCCTTTTTGTCATCCATCTGGGGCCAGGCCCCGCCAACGATAACGCTGTCGGTGTATTTGGCTGCCATATTCTTGTAGAAGTCTTCGAGATAGTTTTCTCCCCAACTGCTTCCATCCGCGGCATATCCCTGCGGGCCCGGATTTAGCCATGGGTAAAAGCCGTCGAAGGCTTCAGGGTGAGGGCCCGGACGATTCTCCTGGATCAGCAGTGGGGCGGGATTCCATTTGTTTACAGCCGTCCGGACCTTCGCCCAATCGGTATGGCCGCCATAAGGAAAGACGAAGATCACAGGTCTACCCTGATAGGTCAGGTAAGCCTGGTGCCCAGGGGCGTTCGACGCGAGGTATGTGTCGTGAAACATGGTGAAGTCAGCGATAACAAGGTCGGTCGCACCTTCCTCGGTCTTGGCCTCGTCGTACATCATGGCGACTTTGAACTTATTCTTCGATGCGAGGCTCTGCATCGTGGCGTAAGTCTGATCGATGTAAGGCTCACGGTCGCCGAACCAGTCGACGACGAAGGTGGAGATCCCCATCTGTTTGGCTTTTTGAATCTGTTTGCGAATCGCATTTGGATCGTGGGAGTTGTAGCCAACCGTAATGTGAGACGGAAGACCAAACCAGCCCTCGTAAACAGCGAGCACCTCCGGTGATTGACCAGTCGCTTTATACTTCAGATTTATCGGCTGAGCCGGCCCAGAGCATCCGTGGATGAGCATAACAACGGTAAGCAAAACAGCACTCGAAACTGCGGACATAACCAAATTCTAACAACCTGGCCGAGAAAGCGGGTTCTCTTCGAACGTCCTGTGAGGAAAGATATGAATGTCAAAAACAAATACGGTCGATAATCGGACGCTCAAGTCAAGTTTTGAGATAGTTTTTGCATCTCTCTAAAGGAAGTTCTTTTGGCCTCAGATATGCCCCCTACCATCAAAAAGTCGAAGACTTTGCAATCCAGGATTGTGTCTGGCAGCGTTATCTTGTTGTCCGGGTCGGGCGTGGCAATTGCGATCAATCTGGGATACAACGTCGCCCTTGCTCGCTTTCTTGGCCCCAAAGGGTTTGGACACGCCACGGCCGTCTATACCCTCCTCACGCTTGTTTCAGCCGTGACGCTCTCCTTTCAAACCATGTCGGCCAAGGCTGTGGCCCGGCAAAGTCAGTCAGAGTTCAAGGATTCGGTTTATCGCAGTTTCCACCAGGGTGCCTGGATTTGCGGCATGCTAACCGCATTTGTGCTTTGTGTCTTTCAAAAGGGCATTACAAATTATCTAAATCTTCCAAGCTCTTTGCTGGTTGTGCTCTTGGCGGTCGGAGCAGCTTTTTACGTCCCATTAGGAAGCCGCCGCGGATACATACAGGGTGCCTATGGGTTCGGTCGTCTCGCGAGTAACCTCGTTCTTGAGGGAGCTGTCAGACTTGCGGCATCCCTCTTGATGATCGCCTTCGGCTTTGGTGTGGTGGGGGTCATCGCAGCGAACTCGGCTGCCATCGCGATCGCTTATTTTGCGATCGCCCCCCCGCTTTCCCAAAGGACGGCAAGCCCTCTTGGCCTGAAGTATGCATTCACCGAGACGTCTCAGGCTGTAGTGTTCTTCGTTGGGCAAGTCCTGATCAATAATTGTGACATCGTGCTGG
>JAYVDT010000110.1:0-1920 GCA_043749265.1 Rhodanobacteraceae bacterium
CTAGCCGTCCTGCTGCATCGCTTCCGTCTGGTGAGCCTGGCCAGTCTTGAGTTTGGCGAGCTCGCCCGCGCCGGTTTCGCCGCGCTGGTCTCATTTGCCGGAGCTTATGCTGCCATCACCTTCATTCCCCGCCCCGCAGGCCACACGGGCGACTTCCTGGGTTTAGCCGTGGGAACCCTTTGCTGGGCCGTCCTTGGCGCCGCCACCCTGCAGTTCACCGGCTCCCGGTTGCTGCACCAACTCCGCAACCGCAACAGTCCTACGTCAGCGCCGGCACGCTCCTAGCCCATGCTGTCATTCTGGAGTGCTCAGCAGTCCGAAGGGCGACCTGGGAAGGCAATGCAAAGAAGCTTTCTAAAATGACTCGCCTGAAGTGCAGGTAGGGCGCTTGCCCATCGATCAAAGGCCCTTGGCGTCCTCATACTCCTCAAACCAGGCCGCCTGAATCGCCTCCAGCAGCGGCTCCGTCGATTTCGCCGGATCCCCTGCAAACCCCGGCAACTCCATGACATAGCGATGGAGATCAGTAAACCGAACGCTATACGGCTCAAGCTCCGGAAACTTTTCCTGTAGTTGAATCCCAATCTCTTCCGTGTCGTTCCATTGAATCTCGCGGGGCATTTGTGTCTCCTCGTTCCTAGTATGCAGCTAACTCAATCTTGCGTACCTCAACCAGCGTAGAGTAAAAGGTCGCTCCTCCGCCCAGATCCGTGATGCGCTCCGATGTCAGCGCATTGACATTCGAGCCGCCGCCGGACAACTTGCTCCAGTCCAGCCGAGCCGCTACTACGCCTTTGCCAATCCTGCCACTCAGCATCGCACGCAACGTGATTCGTCCGCGCGCGTTGAAGATCTCCACCGCATCGCCCACTGCCACGCCGCGAGCTTGGGCGTCCTCCGCATGCATCTCCAGTACACCATCCGTCCCCGCCTCCATCTTCTGGTGCGCGGGATGATTGGCAAAGGTCGAGTTCATAAAGTTGTCTGCCTTCCGCCCCAGAAACTCAAGCGGAAACTCAGCCGAGGCGTGCGCGCGCGACTCCTCCGGTGCACGGAAGTCCGGCACTGGAAGCAACTGCGCCTTGCCGCTTGCCGTGCGGAACCACTCCGGCGTAGAAAACGGCAGAACCTGCCCCTGACCATTCTGCGGGAGGTCCAGCGCGATGTGCCCTTCCAGCTCCAGCCGCTCGCGCGTGATGCCCGCAAACCATGGGTCACCGGTCGCCAGCGCCTGATCGATCAAGTCATCTTCGGAATCCAGGAAGTACGGTTCCGGAAAGCCCATCCGCTGCCCCAGCGCGCTAAACAGCGACACATTGTTCCGCGCATCGCCCAGCGGCGCAATTGCCTGCGAGCTTATCTGTGCGTACAGATGCCCGTACGCGCCCTGCACATCCTTGGTCTCCAAAAACGTTGTCGCGGGTAGCAGAATATCGGCGTAGTCCGCCGTGTCTGTAAAGAATTGCTCGTGGACGACCGTGAATAAATCATCTCGCCGCATGCCCTTGAGCACCGCATTCTGGTTCGGCGCAACCGCCGCAGGATTGGAGTTGTAGACAAACAAAGCCTTCACCGGCGGTCCGCTAACCTCGGTAAGTGCCCCGCCCAGCTGGCTCATGTTGATCACCCGCGCGGGCCGTCCAAGCGGGCTTGCGATCATCAACTCCGGCATCTGCAGCTTCTGCTCCGCAAAGGGAAACGAGCCGCTCGTGGACAGGAGAAGCCCGCCACCGCGCTGCTTCCATGAGCCGATGACGAGCGGCAGCATGCACACCGCGCGAGCCGCCGTGCCGCCATACTGGCTACGCTGCACACCGTAGTTCAAGCGAATGACGGCCGGCTTGCCCGTCCGTTTCAGGCACGTGGCATAGTCCTCGGCCAGCCTGATGATCGCAGCCGCATCGATGCCTGTGGCCGCGG
>JAYVDT010000111.1:0-1920 GCA_043749265.1 Rhodanobacteraceae bacterium
CCAGAAGAGACCAAGGGCGAAGTCGGCGGGCATGCGGCGGGTGTTGAGGCCGTAGCGGGTGAAGGGGCGCCGCTCGACGAGGGACATGACAAGGGCGGCGATGAGGAGGGCGATGAGGCCGGTGGCTTCGCCGATGGCGGCGATGCGCGGTGTCATGTCGTGCTCAGCCGCATGGGGCTGAGGTGGCGGGAGGATGTGGGAGAAGTGGAGGAGCTTATTTTCTGTTGCGGTGAGCACGAAGAAGAGGAGGATGAAGAGGAAGAAGCTCCAGCCGGCGCGAAGACCATCGTCGCCGAGGAAGAGCCGGCGGAGTGTTGGCTTAGGTTGGGCGGAGATGATGGCTTCGGGGGTGTTGAGCTGGAATTCGGGCACGGGGACTCCTGCGGGGAACGTCTCACTGTAACAGTGAGGAGCGGTACGGTTGGAGAGGGGAGAAAGTTCCGTGGGTGTGCGAGGGTGAGCAAGGACACGGTGTAACGCGGTTCAGCGCGGATATTTTTGCCGGGGCTTGCAAGTATGGATGTGGCGGACGGAAAGACGGAAGCAATAGGGTTGTGGTGGGAATAGAGTCAAAGTGCAAACGCACTTTCCTCGGCTGCGATACGGAATAACAAATTAGAGCGCTACGGAATGACGACAAGAAAAGCTGCGGAATGACAACGAAGGGTTCAGGAGATGGGTATGACTTTCAGGGTATTGCACCACAATAACTGTTTTGATGGGGCCTGCTCGGCGGCTGTGTTTACGAAATTTCACAGGGAATGCATTGGTGGGGCGGCCGGGTATGAGTATGTGGGCCTGGCGCATAAGGCGGGTGGGGGTGGCATCGATGAGCACGTGTTTGGGGCGGGGGAGAATGCGATTGTGGATTTCAAGTATTCGCCTTCACCCAAGCTTACGTGGTGGTTCGATCATCATTTGAGCGCGTTTTTGATGGAGGCTGATCGAGAGCATTTCGAGGCTGGGCAGAAGGGGCCGCTGACGATGCGGCAATTTTTCGATGCGGACTTCGTTTCGTGCACGGGGTTGATTGCGAAGGTAGCGCGGGAGAAGTTCTGGTTCGATACGACTGGGTTGGAGGAATTGTTGAAATGGGCGGACATTATCGACGGGGCTCAGTATGAAAATGCCCCGTCGGCGGTGGAGATGAAAGAGCCGGCGATGAAGCTGACGATGGTGATTGAGAATGCGGAGGCTGGGTTGATTCCTCGGATCATTCCATTGTTGACCGCCGTGAGCCTGACTGAGGTACTGCATGAGCCGTTTGTGCAGGAGCAGGTTGCGCCGCTTTGGGCCAGGCATCTTGAGGCGATGCAACTGGTCGAAGACCGCGCGGTGCTGAAGGATGGTGTGATCTATTTCGACCTGACGGATCAGTCGATTGAGGGTTTGAGCAAGTTCATCCCGTACTACTACTACCCGGAGGCGACCTATACCGTGGCGCTGACGCGGTCTAGTTTTCGCACAAAGATTTCAGTTGGGACGAATCCCTGGACGACGGTGCCATTGGATAAATTGGTGAACCTCGCGGAGATTTGTGAGCGCTTTGGTGGGGGTGGACATGCGCGGGTAGGGGCTATCTCGTTTGGGCGAGATGAGGTGGCACGGGGGAGAGAGGTGGCGGAGGGGATCGTGCGGGAACTGCGAAGGACAGTGGGTAGTTCTCTGTTCCCTGGCTGACAGAGAACAGAGAACTAACCAGTTTTAGGGTTTGTACTGGGTGGGGAGCATTTTGGTGATGTCGTTGAAGATCACGACAGCTGCAAAGAGAACGATGCAGACAAACGCCACCTGGAAGACGCGCTCCTTGACCTGCTGGTTAAGGTCCCTCCGCATGAGGGATTCGATGGCGAGGAAAGTGATCATGCCACCGTCGAGGATGGGGATGGGCAGCAGGTTGAAGATGCCGAGGTTCAGGGA
>JAYVDT010000112.1:0-1916 GCA_043749265.1 Rhodanobacteraceae bacterium
CCGTCATCGGCAATACTGCTTTGTCCGACGTCAAGAACAGAGGCGCGAGTTCACTGAGTACGTTTTCCGAAACCCGCCCCATCAGCACCTATCTCTTCGCGTTTGCGGCTGGTCCTTTCGCGCGAATTGCGCCCGCTGGAACCGATCAACCCGCGCTCTACGTCCGCAAGTCTCAACTTGCCAGAGCGAAGACGGAGGCCCCGGCAGTGCAGGAGATTACGGCACGCGGCATCAAATATCTTGAAGACTTCTTCGCCCAGCCGTTTCCCTTCCCCAAGTATGACCTCATTTTGATCCCGGGATTTCCGTTTGGGGGCATGGAGCACGCAGGTGCCACGTTCCTGAATGAGGACTCCGTTCTATTCCGCACGGCACCGACACAGGCTGATTACTTCCGCCGCGACGTGCTTGTTCTGCACGAGACCACGCACCAATGGTTTGGCGATCTCGTCACCATGCGCTGGTTCGACGACCTGTGGCTCAAAGAGGGATTCGCACAATATATGGCTTACAAAGCCCAAGCCGCGCTCAAGCCAGAGACGCAGCCCTGGAAACACTTCGCTGAAGACATTAAACCGCTTGCTTATGGCATCGACGAGACCGATGGCACTACGCCGATCTTCCAACAGATCCCGAACCTCAAAGACGCGAAGTCAGCCTATGGGGCCATCGTGTACCAGAAGGCTCCCGCTATCCTGAAGCAGCTCGAGTTCCGCCTGGGTGAAGAGAATTTCCGCGACGGGCTGCGCCTGTACCTGAAGCAGCACGCCTACGCGAACGCCCAGTGGGCCGACCTGATCGCAGCCTTTGAGGCTACCGGCAAGCAGGACGTCAAGGGATGGGCCAGCGCCTGGATTCTTCGACGCGGCATGCCGCAAGTTAACGTCGACTGGAGTTGCAAGGATGGGCTGATTGACTACATGACGCTCACCCAGAAAGATATCCTCGCCACCCACGGTGAGCATCTCGTCTGGCCTATTGCAAACGAGATTCTCTTCCTCTATCCGGACTCCTCCGGGCATACCTCGGCCACCGTAAGAGTCGATTGGAATACATCCGACTTCCGGGTAAAAGAGGCGTCAGGCAAACCCTGTCCCGCGGCTGTCTTCGCGAACTCCGGCGACCACGCGTACGGTCGGTTTCTGCTCGATCCAACGAGCGAATCAGTCGTTACGCGAGAGCTGATGACTGCGCGCGCACACGAGGATCCCTTGCAGCATTCCATGTTGTGGGGAGCGCTGTGGGACAACGTCCACGTTGCAAAGTCGGCGCCGCGAGCTTACGTGGAACTTGCGCTGAAGACGCTGCCCGGAGAGTCAGACGAGAGCCTCAATCATATTCAGGGCGCGCGCATTGCCACGACGCTCCATGCCTACCTCTCGGCCCAGGGTCGTGAGGCTCTGGCGCCGCGAGCCGAAGCCGTTACCGCGGATCGCATGCTGCGCGCACCCACGCTGGGGCTGAGGATCGTCAACTTCCGCACCTTCACCTCCATCGCCGAAACACCCGCTGCGCTTAGCCAGTTGAAGGCACTCCTCGCCGGGACGCTGGCGATCCCCGGCATGCCGCTGAAGCCGCTCGATCGCTGGAACCTGATCGGCCATCTGGTCGCGCACGACGACCTGGAAGCCCTTACGCTCTTCGCTTTGGAGAAGGAAAAAGACAAGAGCGGCGAGGGCCTGAAGTACGCCTACGCAGCAGAAGCCGGAACCCCCACAGCGGCCATCAAGCAGCGTTACTTCGCAGACTATCTCCGCGATCCATCCGAGAAGCAGGCTCGCCAGGAAGACTGGATTACGCAGTCTCTCGGCGGGTTCAACGCATGGAATCAGAAGAGCCTTACCGAGCCGTTCCTGACGCCCGCATTGAATGAACTCTTGGCCATCAAGCAACACCGCAAGATCTTCTTCCTCGGC
>JAYVDT010000113.1:0-1910 GCA_043749265.1 Rhodanobacteraceae bacterium
ATCTTGGCCAAAAGCTGCGGCGGAATATGATACGCATCGGCAATATCCTTTGCCGACCGCGCAGGTGCAGCGGGAGTGTCAGCCCTCTGTTCAGCCAGATACTTGAGGGCCATCAGGCCATAATCCGCTTTTTTAGTCAGACGAAGCATTGCGATTACCTTGGCTGGCTAGCCCGCTATAGAAATTGGACCAATCCAGTCCTAGTTAGTGTAGATCGCGGGCGCCTTGTGCGCAATGGGTCACGCACAGGAGATTAGTGAGATGGAAAAAGGAGTTCAGTGAGATGGAAGCGGATCGATAGGACTGGAAATACGACGGATAACAATCCAGGCATAGTGCGCGGCCGACAACGGTGCCAGAATAGCGATCACCCGCAGCAGTACCGCATCCGTCTGGCCCAGGTACGGAATCGTCACAACGTGCGAGCCCATGATGCCGACGATGGCGATAATCTGCACCAGCGTGTTGACCTTGCCGAAGATGGACGGCTGGAAGTCGCGCAGAGTGTTCGTCGCAAACAGCAGTGTGGCGATCAGCAGGATGCCGAGGTCGCGGCTGAAGACCAGAATGGTGACATAACGTGGAATGGCGTGAACGTGCGTCAGGACCAGGAAGAGGGTCGAAAGCAGCAGCTTATCCGCAATGGGGTCCAGGTATAGCCCCAGTTTGGTGCGTTGGTGGAGCCACCGTGCCAGCAGGCCGTCCAACCCGTCCGAGATACCGGCGAACATGAATAGCGCAAACGCCACCTTCCAATGCGCGTCCAGGATGTTGATTACCAGGAAAGGGATAATGAACAAACGCAGCAGCGTCAGCAGGTTGGGGGCAGCGCGAAATTGACGAAGGAAAGCCACTTGAGATTTTGTCCATGCTAACAAACAGGCTGAGGACCCGGTGGCCGTCTCCGTGTTCCCTGTCTTCAGTTGCATCACCGTCCATTTCGGGTTAGTCTACCTAGACGCACGCAGGCGCGTAGCTCAGTTGGTTAGAGCGCTACCTTGACACGGTAGAGGTCAGGAGTTCGAGTCTCCTCGTGCCTACCACTTCCCCGATTTTTTAGCTCGTGTTCTCGGCTACTCTTAGGGAATTGTTGCGATGCAAGCGGTAATACTCAAGTTCAGGAGCACCAACGCAATGGCAGCCAAATGTGATCTCTGCGGCAAAGGCCCGCAGTTCGGAAACAACGTCTCGCACGCGAACAACAAGACCCGCCGCCGCTGGAACGTAAACCTGCAGCCCGTGAAGGCCAAAGTCGATGGCGGATCCAAGCGCATGAGCGTTTGCACAAGCTGCATCAAGACCGGCCGCATCGTCAAGGTCGCCTAACTCACGCCTCAGGCTCAAAACTGAAACACGGCGTAACGCGGGTAGGAATCATAATCACAGGATAAAGGCGGATAGGCTGAGGAGTTTCCTCAAGCCTACCCGCCTTGTTGTGTTTGTTGTAGATGTCTATTTCTTTTCAAAGGCAAGACTTACGCTGTTGATGCAAAAGCGCTCGCCGGTCGGCTTGGGGCCGTCCGGAAAGATGTGGCCCAGGTGTGCGCCGCAGTTGGCGCAGGTGGCCTCAACGCGACGCATGCCGAAGCTTAAATCTTCATGGGTGGCGACCGCCGTCTGGCTGACCGGCGCCCAGAAGCTTGGCCAGCCAGAGCCGGATTCAAACTTGGTGTCGGACGTGAACAAAGGGGCATTGCAGGCGCCGCAATGGTAGATGCCGTCGTCGTGGTTGTTGGAGAGCGCTCCGGTGAAGGCTCGCTCGGTGCCCTTTTCAAACATGACGTGGTACTGCTCGGGGGTGAGTTCTGCGCGCCACTCGGCCTGGGTTTTCTGGATCTTGGTCATGGTTGCTCCTCTCTCATTGGATGCACCGCCATGAAAAAAGGCATAACCCCGATCTAAACCGGTAA
>JAYVDT010000114.1:0-1909 GCA_043749265.1 Rhodanobacteraceae bacterium
GGTCTGGTTATCCTGGGTAGCGCCACGCAGCTGACGCCGGAACGCGTCCACTCGCTGAGCGCAGCCAAATTGCAGGCTTATCGCGAGTTGCAGGCGCACACGGTCCGACTGCCGTATATCGGTATCGCCCTCATGCTCGTACTGCTGGCGCTCGCTCTCGCCTTGATCAAGCTCAAGCCCCAGACCTCTGTCGCGGAGCGCACACAAGACTTCCGCCCCGGCGCCTTCTCAGACGCCTTGTCCCAACGAGACACTATCTGGCAACACCCGTGGCTGCTCGCCGGAGCCCTGGGCATCTTCACCTACGTTGGAGCAGAGGTTACGATCGGCAGCCTGCTCGTTAATTATCTGGGTCTGCCCCAGATCGCCGGACTTCCGGAAGCCACCGCAGCGAACTTCCTAATGGTCTATTGGGGCGGAGCGATGATCGGCCGCTTTATTGGGTCCGGAGTCCTTCAACGAGTTCGCACCGGTCCCGTGCTTGCCGGCGCTGGCCTTGGAGCATTCCTGCTTGTCGTGCTGTCGCTTGTCACCTCAGGTCACCTTGCCATGGGAGCTTTACTTCTTGTCGGCTTCTGCAATTCCGTGATGTTCCCGTCGATCTTCACGCTTGGCATTCAGGATCTCGGATCGCTTACGAGCAAGGGTTCAAGTCTTCTGATTGCCGCAATCGTAGGAGGCGCCCTGCTCCCGCTCGCAACTGGCAGGCTCGCAGACCGCATTGGCCTGCACGCCGCCTTCATTATCCCGGCTATCTGCTATGTCTACATCGCCGGCTTTGGCATCGCGGCCATCAAGCGTCCGCTGCCTGCAGACGTGATCGTCCCGCTGGAGATCGTCACCTAGCCGCAGCAGGGCATGGACGTTGAGTGAAAAGGCGGAAGAGGCCTGCAAGCTTCGGCGATGCAGGCCTGCTCGCCTTACACGCAGGACGTAAAGCATCCCGTGCTGTTCTTGCCGAGTGCAAGCGGAAAGGTACAAGCCCGAAATGAATAGCCGAGTCGAACAAGTCACGCAGCGCATCATCGAACGCAGCAAGGAATCCCGCGCACGCTATCTCGCGCAGGTTGCTGCCGCCACCCAGAAAGCGCCGGAGCGCAGCCATCGTGGATGCGCCAACCAGGCGCACGCCTTTGCCGCCGCCTCGCCCTTCGACAAGATGATTCTGCGGCAGGGAGATGCCGGCAACGTAGCAATTTTAACGTCGTACAACGACATGCTCTCCGCGCATCAGCCCTACGAGCGCTATCCCGATCTGATCCGCGAAGCAGCACGACAGGCTGGCGGGGTGGCCCAGGTCGCAGGCGGAGTTCCCGCGATGTGCGATGGCATCACGCAGGGCGAATCTGGCATGGAACTCTCGCTTTTCTCGCGCGACGTCATCGCCTTGTCGACCGCCATCGCCTTGTCTCACCAGACCTTCGACGCGGCAGTTTACCTCGGCATCTGCGACAAAATCGTACCCGGCCTGGTCATCGGAGCGTTGTCGTTCGGACATCTGCCCGCTGTCTTTCTTCCAGGCGGCCCCATGACCTCCGGCTTTTCAAACGATGCAAGAAAGCTGCTGCGCCAGAGATTCGCAGAAGGCCTGGTTACGCGCGACGAACTCCTCGAAGCCGAGGCCAAGTCTTACCATGAGCCCGGAACGTGTACCTTCTACGGCACCGCCAATACCAACCAGATGATGATGGAGATCATGGGCCTGCACCTGCCTGGTGCCTCGTTTGTGAACCCGAACACGCCGCTGCGCGATGGCCTCACGCGGGAGGGTGTTCGTCGCGCTCTTGCGATGACTGCGCTTGGCTCGGAGCACACGCCCCTGGGCGTTTTGCTGGAGGAACGAGTCTTCGTGAATGGCCTCATCGGTCTGCTCGCAACCGGCGGCTCAACCAACCACACCATGCACATG
>JAYVDT010000115.1:0-1908 GCA_043749265.1 Rhodanobacteraceae bacterium
GCCACGGCGGAGTCGGAGTTGACCACGTCGAGCGGCGCAAGGGTACCGATTTCAAGCTGTCTGCGGTTATCCGCGGAGAGTTGCGTTGACTGGGTGAGAGCGCGCTCCTTGGACTGTTCGTCCTCATAGGCGCTGACCAGCGACCAGTAGATGCTCTCAATCTGGGTGACGGTGTAGATGATCTGCTGGCGGAATGCGGAATCGGTGATCCGGCGATTATTTTTGGCTTCAACGATGAAGCGGCGGTTGAGGGTTGGCCCAAAACCCTGCAACAGATGTTGAGTGACCTGTGCGCGAAAATTGGACTGCAGTTGGGGAGAAAAGCTGGAACGCTGGCTGTTTGTGGTTGCACGGCTGTTGTTGAAGGTGAAATTGAAGAGGGTTCCGGTGCTGAAACCCTGCTGGTAGCCCAGATTGCCGGTGAAGGTATTTTGACTCAGCGAGTTGGTGCCCGTTATGAGACTGCTGGGCTGCGGGGTGGTTGCACGCTCATACTGTCCCGTGCCGGTCAGGATGGGATCGTAGCTGTACGGCAAAGGGCCGCCGCCGTTGGTGCTGAGCACCAGACCGGAGGCTCCGGTGCCGGCTCCGCCTGCCGCGCTGGAGGTTCCACCCGGGCCGCCACCGCCTGTGATGGTAGTGCTGGAGCCGCCGAGGGTATTGGTGACGAGACCGGTTGAGACGCCGCGGAAGGTGGATCCGGCGCTGGTGCGGAGGATGTCGGTGTCGGCGATATCGAGGTTGATACGCGCGATGGCAATGTCGTAGTTGTTCTCAAGCGTGAGGGTGACGGCGTCGGAGAGGCTGAGGTAGAGCTTGCCGTCGCGGAGCAGATCGTCGAGTTTGGGTGTGTTTCCCAGTCGCGGCAGGTCCACGGTCGTGGGGGTATAGGGTGCGAACGGTGCGCGGAAGGTATGCTTTTTGAGGTGCGTGTAGTCCTTGGCGGTATCGCGCAGGTAAAGGGGCTCGGTGAGTTTAGGCTCAGGTGCCTGCGGGAGGCCTGGCTGGTTGGTTGTATCGTTCTGCACCTTCTGAGGCGAAGCTGGCTGGGTGGCGCTGGTGGCGCCGGCCTGCTGTGCAAACCCTTGCTGACCCGCGCTGCTCAGGAGCAGGAGCGCAACTGTGGCTCCAGCTTTCAAATCATTAAATCTCACGTTTTTGCTCTCCGACCAGATAATGCACTAGTAGACGTCTCCGATGGGGCTGGAGACTCTAAATCAATGAGATGGCAGCCAGGATGGGTTCGGAAGGCTTGCCCTGATTCAACAAATAGCCCGCTGCGTTGTTACACCTATGCTAAAGATTTCTACGCAGAATAACGCCCAGCAGTTCCCTGTTTATTTTTTTCTGGAGCAACAGTAATTAAGGTCTTTCTGGTTCCTAACTATATCAACCGGAACCGCAATGCCCGGCGCGTGATATTTTGCAGAAATCCGATGCAGCTTTGGAAACTCACTCTCGCCTACGACGGTACCGCATTTCACGGCTGGCAGGTGCAGCCGCATCTGCCGACCGTGCAAGGGGCGATGGCGTCTGCGATCAGACAGATTTGTGGTGAAGACCTGCTGCCGCAGGGCTCAGGCCGGACGGATACGGGGGTTCATGCGCTGGGTCAGGTGGCGAGCTTCGAATTGCAAGTGCCGATTCCTCCAGCGAACTTTCTGCGGGCACTCAATCGAAAGCTGCCTTCGTCTATACGGGTCTTGTCCGCGGAGCATGCTGGGCCGGGCTTTCATGCTCGCCATAGCGCGTTGCGGAAGACCTATGAATACAGGCTGTTCCCGGGTAAGGCACCGGGGGGTGGGGCGAGCGAGGAGTTGATCTGCAGCCCGTTTGTGGCGCGTTATGCGTGGGATTGTCCATGGCCGTTCTCGCTTGGGCGGGCCCAGGAGGCTGCTAGAACGGTTG
>JAYVDT010000116.1:0-1895 GCA_043749265.1 Rhodanobacteraceae bacterium
CTTGCCTACTTCCTCTCCACTCCCGACTCCCTAAAGAAGCGCCCCTGCCTGATCCTCGTCAATCGCGACTCGGAAAATTCCGCCAACGACCCCCAAGACGTTCTGCACAACATCCTCGGCGCAGTCCTCATCTTCGAATATGTCGCAACCCAGCGCTTTGGATCCGCACGCGTCTTCGGCACAACCGACGGAAGCGGTCGCCGCAACGTCATCGCAGCTCCCGGAGAACGCGCCTACGTCGCCGGCCTGGCTGCTGCTGAACTCCTGAGGCGCGGGGCGCAAATCGTGCAGATTGGCTTTCGCGAGTATCACCGCGACAGCGACGCCGCCCTGATCGACCCGCAGTCAGCCGTAACCTCGGACGATGCAACGCCCACTCCCTACGGCACCGCGGAACAGGCCGTTACAGCCGGAATTTTTGAAAGCGTCGGCGCGTCTACAAAGACTCCCTGGCTCAAAGCCGTTGTCTGGGCGTTGGCCGAGCGCGACATGCCCCTCTACCTTCCGCTCCTGCCCACATTCGACCAGACCCTGGCTCGCATCGGCCAGAAAACCCGTGCCAACCTCCGCTACTACCGGCGTCGCACAGAAGCCGAGTTCGGCTGTACCTTCGTCCCTTCTGTCCAGATCGACCTCAAGACCTTCATCGAGTTCAATCGAAAGAGCTTCGCCGCCGTCTCAGATCCGATCGCCTGCGCGCGCTTCAAGTCCCTCTCCGTCGGCCAAAACTCCGCACTCTGCGGCATACACGACCGCGACGGCCAGTGGCTCTCACTTGTCCGTGTACGCCGGCAGAATCGGTTCGCGGAGATCGACTGGCAGATGAACCGCGCCGACCTCCCCGAGTACTCCCTCGCAACCGTCATCCGCTCCTACCTCATCGAGCACGAAATCTCCCTTGGCTCAACCCGCCTCTACATCGAGGGTGGAACCGCTCAGGCCATCGGACATTCCTTCGTCCGAGGCAAGGTATCGGAACTCACGGTCAAGCGTTCCTCTATCTACGTAAAACTGCTCCACAAGATAGCAACCAGGGTCATCCCCACCCACTATCTCGCCGAGACCCTGCGCAACCCCAGCCTCATCTGGAAGAACCTCTAAAGCAGGTTTCCCAGTAAAGGTTTCCCAGTAAAGGTTTCCCAGTGCAGGTTTCCCAGTGCAGCCCCCCCTTGCCAGTAAATCAACACGCCCCGTCATCCCCGAAAAAGCTCAAAACTCCACCCGCCCCTTGAACAAAATCTGCCGCTCCCGCGACAAGCTTGTCCCCGTAGCCGTAGGCGTCCCAAACGGCACACTACCCAGCCCCTCCCCCGCAATCGTCCCCGCATTCTGAAACACCAGCGGCGTCACTCCTCCAATCGCCGTCCCAACCAAATAAGCCCGCTCCGAAACCGCCGAAACCTGCCGATGATTCGTCACATTCGTCGCTTCCACTCCCACATGCAGACGCGCTCCCCCACCCACCCGAAATCCCCGTCCCACCGCCAGATCCACCCGCAAAGTAGGCGGCAAACGCAGCGTATTCCGCCCCACGGTCGGCAGATAAAGCGCTCCACCCGACCCATTCAAACTCGCATGCCCCCCCGCCAGGCGAGTCCCGCCAAACAAATCCAGACTGTATGGCCGACCCGCCCGAGCCACCACCACCGGGCGAATCTCCCATCCCTCCAACCACCCCCCACCCCGATGCCCCAGCGGAGTCCAAACCCCTGCCAAATGCGCCGACCACGGATAATTCAGCGTCGATAGCCCCTTGTCATACCCATTCGCAAACGGATCCAACTGCCCGCTCGTCCGCGGAGTAGCCGACAGGCTGGGCCCATAGTCAATCGTCTTCGACCACGTATAGCTCCCCCTCACCTGCATCGCCTCCCACGCCCGTGACGCCACCGCCA
>JAYVDT010000117.1:0-6574 GCA_043749265.1 Rhodanobacteraceae bacterium
ATCGAACTCGGTCTCGCCGAAGAACTAACCCCATCCAACGACGCCACCCGCGTCACCTACATCCTCCGCAACGGCGCGCTCGTCCCCATGCCCGACGGCATGCGCATGATGGTCCCCACTAATCTCGCCGCCCTGGACCACTCCCCCCTCTTTTCCCCCGCAGCCAAAGCTGCCTATGCTGCGGAGCCCGCACGGGCCAACGAACTCATCACCCTCGCCCCCGAGCACGATGAGTCCGTAGCCAGCTTTGTCGAACGCCACTTCGGCTCCGAAGTCCTCCACACCATCGCCGCCCCGCTCCTCTCCGGCGTCTTCGGCGGCGACGTCTTCAAGCTCTCCGTCCGCGCCGTCATGCCCACCTTCGTCCAAATGGAGCGCACCCACGGCTCCCTCATCCTCGCCCTGCAGGCCCGCGCCGCGACCAAATCCCAACCCATCTTCACCACGCTGCGCTGCGGACTCGGCACCCTCGTCGACCGCATGACCGCCACCATCCCGCCGCAATGGATCCGCCTCTCCACCCCAGTCCCGCAAGTCGATCCCGACGGAGCAGAATGGCTTCTGCGCGACCCAGCCAACACCAGCAAGAAGCTGAGGTTCACGGATGTCATCGTCGCAACCCCAGCGCACGTAACCCGCAAGCTGCTTGGGTTGACTGCAATGATGCACTACCTGCCCACCGAGGAATCCTCCGCCGTCATTGCCGCCCTGGCATTCACCAAACCTCTGGTTGTCCCCCAGGGCTTCGGCTTCCTGGTGCCCTCCACCGAGTCAAACGATCTGCTCGCCGCCACCTTCATGGAGCAAAAGTTCCTCCACAAAATCCCGGCCACAACCCATCTCCTCCGCGCCTTCTTTGGCGGCCCTGAAGCCCCGGCAATCGCCGCCATGTCAGACGAAGCCATCACTACCCAGGCCCTTCACAACCTGGAAAAGATCCTCGGCCCCCTTCCCGCCCCGGCTTTCTCCATCATCCGCCGCTGGCCCAGCAGCCTCCCGCAATATGCCGTCGGTCACACCGAACGCATGGCGAAACTGGACCATTTCCTCGACAACTTCCCCACTCTGCATCTGCTCGGCAACGCATACCACGGCGTAGGTCTTCCGGACCTCATCCGCGAAGCCCGCACGACCGCTCGCTCTGTCTTCTCCGAGATCTTATCCCGCCGCCAACCATTGTCATCCTGAGCGAACGCTCTCTCAGCCCCCGAAAGAAAACGCCTCCGCCAACTCCCAGGGCCCACCGAGGTAGTGCCAAAGATCCAAACCCATCGCCCCTACCTCAAATCCCAGAAACTCCCTGTCCAACTCTGCCAGCAAGGCTTTCGCACTCTCCGGCTTAGCCTTGTTCTGCACGACCACATGCGGCATAAACTTCTGCTTATCCTGTGCAGAAAGATATTCGCTGAACGCCCCAGCCAGTTCCGCATGGATCTCCGCCAACTCCGCAGACTTCAGCGTATAAGCCACTCCGCGCCCTAGCGATCGGAGCCCCGTCACGTGCATCGCAAACGGCGCCCGCTGCCGTGCCACCCACCGCAACACCTCCTTCACCTCATCGATATTCGGTAACGTATGAAACAACGTCAGATGAGCTGCAATGTGGTTGCGCTCGGGTGGAAAATGGGCCTGGCGCATCCGCTCGAAGAACGCTTGCGATGCCTCATCCATCCGCAGCGTCACAATGTTGGCATGCCCCGGAGAGATGACCACTACTTCCGCTTCCAGCGGACGCCATCCTTCGTGTCTTCCAGCAGAATGCCTTTGGCCAGTAACTCATTCCGCACCGCGTCCGCCCGCGCAAAGTTCCGCGTCTTTTTGGCTTGCGTGCGTTCCTCTACAAGCGCATCAATCGCAACATCTGTCAGCGACAAAGCAGCCACCACCTCCGGCGCGGCATCGCCCATACGCCCCTCGCGCTCAGCCCAATCCAGCGCCGTTCGGGTAATCTCCGCATCGCGATCCACCAGCACCGCAAACACCTTGTCGAAGCGATCCAGTACTGTCAGAATCTCGCGCGCGTTCTCCGCCCGCATCAGCCTCGAATCCGCAGCCGTATTGCCCGCACGCACCAGGTCAAAGATCGCTGCACGCGCCTCAGCTGTATTCAAATCGTTCGAGAGAGCCGCGTCGTAATCAGTCAGCGCTTTTGCGGTCATAACGGACATATCCGCGTCGAGCCCTGCCGGAAAGATTCCCCGCATCCGTCCTGCAAACGTGCGCAAACGGTCCACCGCATTTGTCGACTCCGTCAATCCGTCAAACGTAAAGTTCAACTGGTGCCGATACGGCACGCTCATCAACAAAAACCGAATCGCAGAAGCCCGGTAACCTTTCAATAACAAGTCGCGCAACGTATAAAAATTTCCCAGTGACTTCGACATCTTGTGGCCTTCCACCAGCAGAAAGCGTACGTGCATCCAGTGCCGCGCAAACAGCTTTCCGCTTGCCGCTTCCGATTGCGCGATCTCGTTCTCGTGATGTGGAAACATCAGGTCTTCGCCGCCCGCATGCAGGTCGAACGTGTCGCCCAGAAATTTCGTCGCCATCGCTGAGCATTCGATATGCCAGCCCGGCCTTCCCGGCCCCAGCGTTGTCTCCCACGCATGTTCACGCACGCCGTTGCTGGTCTTTACAGCCTTCCAGAGCGCAAAGTCCCGCGCCGCATCCTTCTCATACTCATCAGATTCGACACGCGCGCCGTCCTCCATGCCATCGAAGTCTCGCTTCGACAACTTGCCGTACTCCGGGTCCTTGGAAATCCGGAAGTACCAGCTTCCATCCTCTGCCTGGTACGCAACATCCTTCGCGGCCAGCTTCTCGATCAACTCCACCATCTCCGGAATATTCTCGGTCGCCCGCGGCACCATCTCCGGCCGCTCCACACCCAGCGCGTCCATATCTTCAAAGAATGCATCTTCAAACTTCTGCGTATAGACGTCGATCGGCAGATTCGCCGCTGCCGCATTGCGGATGATCTTGTCATCCACATCCGTCACGTTCATCACGTGGCGAACCGCCATGCCTTTCTGCTTCAGGAACCGTCGCAGCACATCGACGTGGATAAACGTACGAAAGTTTCCGATGTGGCCATAGTCATAAACCGTAGGTCCGCACGCATACATCCGAATCGCAACGCCATCGCTGGGGGCAAGCGTCTCCACTCGCCCACTCAGGGTGTTGAACAGTTCCATCGTCACTTCGTTACCACTTCCCGGGATAATTTTGGCTCACATCAATTTTAGCCGCACGGACCGTGTGCCCCATATCTGGCTTCTGAGATGTGGGTTTCTCGAAGCTACCCCAGCTTCAATTGAGGCTCCGCAGCCATCGCATCCGTAGCCTCTTCTCCCGCCATAAATCTCGGCCAGGCGGCTGCCGCAATCATCGCCGCGTTATCGGTCGACAAGCCCACCGAAGGAAACGCCACGGGCAGGCCCCGCCGCTTACCCTCCGCCGCAAACCGCTTGCGCAACTCCCGATTCGCCGCCACTCCCCCGGAAACCAGCACCCCACGCACGCAAAAGGCCTCCGCCGCTGCGAACGCCTGGCGCAGCAGATTCCCCACGATCGACTCTTGAAATGACGCAATCAGGTCGAGCGTCTGGGCGTCGAACAGCCCCCGAGCTTCGCCGGGCGACATCTCCGGCACAGCCTCAATCAGCCGCCGCCGCGCTTCAATCCCCTCGGCCATTCCCCGCCCCTGCACATAGCGCAGCACGCCCGTCTTGATGCCGCTGAAAGAAAAGTCGAACCGCGGCCCTGCTTCTTTGCTTTTGATGGGCCCGAAGTTGAACCTGATCGCCTTCGGGTTCCCAAACGCCGCCAGCGCGTCTATCCATGGCCCCCCGGGATAGCCCAGCCCCAACAGCTTCGCTACTTTGTCGTAGGCCTCACCCGCCGCGTCGTCGACCGTCCGCCCCACATTCCGGTACCTCCAGATACCTTCAACTTCCTCAGCTATATATAGATGTGTATGCCCACCCGAGACGACCAGCGCCAACTGCGGAAACTCGAGCTGACCGCGCTGCCGCGAGTCCATCACCACCGCATGGATATGCCCCTCAAGATGATTGACTCCGATCAGCGGCCGATCCAGCCCTAACGCGAGCCCCTTCGCATAAAGAATCCCCACCAGCAGCGCACCCGCAAGCCCCGGCCCCTCGGTCACTGCGATCGCATCCAGATCGCTGAAGCGGACTCCTGCCTGCTCTATCGCAGCCCGCACCACGGGCACTATACTGCGCAGATGTTCACGCGAAGCCAACTCCGGCACCACGCCTCCATACGCCGCATGCAACGCCACCTGTGACGCCACCACATTCGACAGCACTTCGGTTCCGCCCCGCACCACCGATGCCGCAGTTTCGTCGCAACTACTCTCGATGCCCAGAATCAGGCCCTTGCCCTCAACACCCGCCATGCCTCAATTCTATCGGGCTAGACCCTCCTATTTGTTTATGGCGAATTAGTGCTATTCACGCTATGGCCCACGACTCATATCTTGAGTATTATGGCAAGCAAAGGGCGAACGACAATGCATACTTACAACGCAAAACGAGTTGCTCCACAGTTTCGGGTGCCGGCTTCGTTCGCAAACGGCGTCGCTGCGAACCGCACTGGCCTCTTCCTTGTTCGCCCCGAGCATCTAGTATTACTTAGGCAAGTATCTCCCTCCAAGATCCGCCACCGCTCTACAGGATTTGCGCTCGCTGCTGCCGCCCTGGCCGCGCCGTTGCTCTGGTTCGTCCACTCTTTGCTGTAGGCATTGCGCATCCGCCAGAGCCACTCCCATCGTCTAAGCTTCAGGTATGGCTTCGCCGCTTACGAACAACCCGTTGCTACAATCCGCAAGACATATCGCCCACACGCTGCGCGATGCCGGCCATACCGCGTATCTGGCTGGCGGATGCGTCCGCGATATGCTGCTCAACCTGACGCCAACAGACTTTGACGTCGCCACCAGCGCCACCCCGGAACAGATCACCGCGCTCTTTCCGCGCACCTTCCAGGTCGGCGCGCACTTCGGCGTCATTTTGGTGCTGGACGACGCGGCCGCCACGGAAGTCGCGACCTTCCGCAACGATGGCACCTATCTCGACGGGCGACGACCAGAAGCCGTTCGCTTCTCCACCGACCCCCGCGAAGACGTAATCCGCCGCGACTTTACCATCAACGGCATGCTTCTGGACCCCTTCGAGACCGACCCGGAAGAGTCCATCCTGGACTTTGTAGGAGGCCGTGACGACCTTGCCCATCGCCTGATACGCACCATCGGCTCACCCGAGCAGCGCTTCGCCGAGGACAAGCTACGCATGCTTCGCGCTGTCCGCTTCGCCGCCCGGCTCGGCTTCGACATTCACGAATCCACCGCCGCCGCCATACGCCAGCACGCCCACGACATTACCCAGGTTTCGCAGGAGCGCATCCGCGACGAACTGACCCGCATGCTAACCGAAGGCAACGCGCACCGCGCCTTCGAGTTCCTCCACGACCTCCATCTCCTGCGTGAAATCCTGCCGGAAGTGGAGGCCCTCCGGGGGGTGCATCAGCCGCCGGAGTACCACCCGGAGGGGGATGTCTGGGTGCATACGATGATGCTGCTGGAACACCTGCCGGCGGGATGCTCAGCAACGCTGGCATGGGGGATGCTGCTGCATGATATCGGCAAGCCGGCGACGTTCCAGCCGGCCAAGCCTGGAGATCGCATCCGGTTTAGCGGGCACGTTGAGGTGGGGATGCGAATTGCGGAGGTGATTCTGGGGCGGCTCCGCTTTTCGAACGAGGAGACGGCGCAGATCATCTCGCTGATTCACCATCACATGCAATTTGGCGACGTAATGCAGATGAAGCGTTCGACACTCAAGCGCTTCCTGCGGCTGCCGCAGTTTGAGGAACATCTTGCGCTGCATCGTGCGGATTGCATGAGCGCGCATGGTGATCTTCGGCTATACGACTTTGCTAAAGCGGCTTACGAAAACGAAGAGCCAGCAGAGACCCGGCCCGCCTGGCTGGTGACGGGGCGGGATCTGATTGCGGCGGGCTACCGGCCGTCGCCCCAGTTCAAGCGGATGCTACTGGCGGCGGAGGATGCGCAGTTGGAAGGGCTGATCAGCTCCACGGAAGAGGGGCTCACGCTGGTGGAGCGGGAGTTTGGACCGGTCCCCGGTACCCCCTGAATAAGTCCTAAAGTATTCAAAGCAGATAATTTAAGTCCGGACCTGGCTAAGATTGCCAAATGTGATGGGCGCGCGCTGGGCGCTGGTGTTTGTCAACCTTTGCTTGCGATGCGGGGCAGCTAAGGCAAAACGCAGTTCCGGAGACTGCGCTCAGGATGACTTGTTTTTCGGCTGGTGGGGTCTCTAAGAAAATTTCTGGGCTTGGTCGGGGACAAGCGACTTGGGGACGAGGAGGTTCCAGCCTAGTTGCGGACCGTGATGGAAGGCGAAACGCGTGGGGCTGCGGGCGCCGACGTGGACGGAGAGCATCTCGCAGAAGAGGTTGGGGTTAGCCGAGAGGGCGCGGAGGGCGCGGCCTTGCAGGGCGGGCCAGCGATCCATCTGGAGCATGAGCG
>JAYVDT010000118.1:0-6569 GCA_043749265.1 Rhodanobacteraceae bacterium
CGGCCAGTACCGCATTATCGACATCACCCTCTCCAACTGCATCAACTCCGACCTTCGCCACGTCTACATCCTCACCCAGTACAAGGCCCTCTCGCTCAATCGCCACATCCGCGAGGGCTGGGGCCCAGTCGTCGCTAATGAGCTAGGCGAGTTCTTCGAGATCCTCCCGCCCATGCAGCGCGTCTCCAAGTCCTGGTACCAGGGCACGGCGGACGCCGTATACCAGAACATCTATTCCATCGGCTCGGAAGAACCGAAATATGTCATCATCCTCTCCGGCGACCACATCTACAAGATGAACTACGCCCGCATGATGCAGCAGCACCGCGAGTCTGGCGCCGAAGTCACCCTCGCCACCCTGCCCATCCGTCCGGAAGAAGTCTCGCAGTTCGGAGTCGTGGAAGTCGCACGCAACGGCGAAATTCTCGGCTTTGAAGAAAAGCCCAAGTCCACCAACTTCCGGTCGCCCTTCATGCCGGACATGGTTGACGCCTCCATGGGCATCTACATCTTCAACACTGATACCCTGCTGCCGGAACTCATCAAAGACGCAGAAGACCCGAACTCCAAGCACGACTTCGGCCACAACATCCTGCCCGGCCTGCTGGGCCGTTGTAAGATGCAGGCCTTCGACTTCGTCGACGAAAATAAGCAAAAGGCTCTTTACTGGCGCGATGTCGGTACGCTCGACGCCTACTACGAAGCCAACATGGACGTCGCCGGCGTAACCCCTATCTTCAACCTCTACGACAAATCCTGGCCCATGCGCACCAGGGCCTATCAATATCCGCCGGCCAAGTTCGTCTTCGGCGAGATTGGCCGCACCGGCATGGCGATCAACTCCATCGTGGCTGCCGGAACCATCGTCTCTGGATCAGTCGTACGCGACTCTGTCGTCTCGCAGGATGTGCGTGTCAACTCCTACTCGGATGTCGACTCCAGTATCATCTTCGCGCATGTCAACATTGGCCGGCATTGTCGCATCCGGCACGCGATCATCGACCGCGACGTGCATATTCCGGATGGCACGGTCATTGGTTACGATCCCAATGAGGACAAGAAAAATTACTTCGTTACGCCCTCAGGACTGACGATCGTCACACGCGATTATTCCGTCTACGAAAACCCGGTTAGCCCTGAGTTTATGCAGACTGGCAACGGCTTTTAGATGGCTGAAGCCTAGGACGCAGGTCGTAGCCTCCTGAGTCCTTACTTCTTTCCAAATCGGTAGAGAACGCCACCCGACAGCGAGAAAAACTCTCGTGTCTCTGTGCCGTAGCGCTCAAAGATGAGGTCGGGTTGTATACGGAGCGCCAACCGCTTCGACCGGTTGAAGTCGACGCTGCCGCCGACGGCGAACATCGGTGCATTGCGGTTACTGTAAAGACCTATGTTGAGGTCCTGCCGCGCTGTCTCGTCAAAGACGCCGTGCGAGATACCACCCAACGCGTGGTAATCGATTGCTGCAAACTGGTTTCGGGGACCGCGGTATTCCACTCCGCCCATGCCCGTGTACATCACCACCAGTGGCCGGCTCTTGTCGGAGTTCGGAAACACTTGCGTCGTGCCTGCACCGCCGCGTAAATCCGCAGCCACACCGAATCTTCTCGTCAGCCAGTAAGTGCCCATCACCTCGACATTGCCGAAGATCATCTTCTTTGGCAGATTCTGTCCGGCCTGAAAGTTCTGCAGGCCAATGCCGCCATAAAGTTCATATTTGTTGTCATACGTCACTGGCGCTTTTTCGGCCAGCTTGCTGATTTGAGCCTCCGCCTGCACCGCGCCCAAAATCATGCCGCCCAACAACACTGCTACTGCCAGAAATCCACGCATCGCTCTTGTCATCCAATCCAAAAACAAACTTGCTCAGCTGAAAATAAACTCTTCATTCAAGATATAACGTCCGGCCGGACCACAAGCAGGTTTCGCACGTATTGCGTGTTGGCATTCTTTATCGAACCCGACACCATCCAAACGCTCCCCCTCCGCGTTATCCTTATGAAGTGCGATAATTACGTGTGTGCCGACCCCGGCTTGCATTGGAGACTAGTATGGGCGAACTATTTACACCAACACATCTTATTGTCCTCGCAGTCGTTGCCATCGTCCTCTTTGGTGGACGCAAGCTTCCTGAGCTCGGCAAAGGTCTCGGCGAAGGTCTCAAAGGCTTCAAAGATGGTCTCAAGGGCGCATCGGAAGACGTCACCAAACCCAGTGAAACTGCGCACACCGTCACTCCGGCACCCAAGACGGAGACGGATCCAATCGTCAAGCAGTAGCGCAGCTTTGTCAGCTACTTGCTTCGGTTTGCGTTTGGAGTCTGAGCCGTCAACAGGACCGAGGCCCACATGAAGCTAAAGTCTCCCTGGTTGCTCCCCCCGCACGAGAAAGTTCGTCTCTCCCGTATTGACACCGCAGCCACCGGCGCATTCACACCCGAGACCTCGAAGCCACTGCTAGTCAAACACCGGGATCACCTCGTAAAGCTTCAGGATGTCCTTTACGCCAGCCAGAAGCAGGCAGTGCTGATCGTCCTGCAGGGTATGGATACCGCAGGCAAAGACGGCACCATTTCGCATATCTTTTCAGGTATCAACCCCCAGGGTTGCGACGTCACGGCCTTCAAGGTGCCAACGCCAATAGAAGCGCGCCACGATTTCCTTTGGCGCTGCCATAATGCGGCACCACCTCTAGGCATGATCGCTATCTTCAATCGTTCGCATTATGAAGATGTCCTGTCGCCGGTCGTCCACCAGTTGATGTCGCACAAGGTCGCACGGCAGCACATGGACGACATCAACGAGTTTGAAGATTCGTTGTCGAATAACGGCACACTCATCCTGAAGTTTTTCTTGCATATCTCTCGCGATGAGCAAAAGCGCCGTCTCCAGTCGCGCCTTGCCGACCCCGACAAGCTTTGGAAGTTTTCGGCTTCAGATCTGAAGGAACGGGAGTTCTGGCCTCAGTACCAGACCGCCTATGAAGACATCCTTACCCATACAAATAAGAAGCACGCCCCCTGGTTCGTCATTCCCGCGGACCACAAGTGGTTCCGCAACGTGGCCATCTCCGGCATCCTGGTTGACGCTATAACGTCCTTGAAGCTTTCCTATCCTGCTCCTACCATCGACCCAGCCACCATCAAGCTCCAGTGACCCTACAGACTGATCAGGATCACCGCGACTAATCCCACACCCATCCCAATGCTCTGGCGTCGCGCGAGTTTCTCTTTCAGCATCCACCCCGCCAGCAGGATCGTGGACGCCGGATAAAGCGAGGCCAGCACTGCGGCCACATCGAGCCGCCCCGCGCGCGTCGCAGCCAAAAACAACAGATTGCCAGAGGTATCGAAACAGGCCGTTCCCAGCACCCAACCCATCACTCGCGGCGTAACGCTCACAGAACCGCTTTTCCGCCGCGCCAGCAAAATCAGCAGGATCAGCGCGCACGTTGTGATGCTGCCCATACGAGCCGTTGCCATCGGCCATATCAAACCACTCGCACCCGCATAACGCAGCGCAACGAAATACAGACCAAACCCAGCCCCGGCAGCGATCGCCAGCCAAATCGTCGAAGCCTGCTCCCGCTCCGCATCTCCCGCCGCAATCAGCCAGATCGCCACCCCTGCGATCAGAAAGCCAATCAATCTGCGAAGCCCCGGCGTGCCCTCCGTGAGCCCGGAAACCACTGCCGGAATCGCCGCCGCGAGCAGCCCACTTATTGCAGCAGAAGCACCCATCGCTCCTCGCGACAGCGCAATGTAAAAAGCACTCAGAGAAAGTCCACCGAATACTCCGGCAGCAAGCCCCCACCCGAGCAGGCTTCCATGCGGAAACGGATCACCAAGACTGAAGGCAATCGCAAGCAGGACCACGACGCTGGTGACATGGCTCAACACCACCACGCGCAACGCGGCACCTACTCCGCCGCCGGCGGTCTTTACTCCCATACCGCCTGAGAAGTCCCCAACACCCCACAGAACTGCTGCCGCTAGCGCAAACAGGGCATTGCCCGATAACCAGGTTCCCACGATTTACGGATTTACCGAAGCCGGCCTGGTCCGCGCGGGCGTTGCTGCACCAGTAGCCGAAGCCGTTGGATAATAGCCTTCCTTTGCGATCACGGTCAGGCTGGGCCGCAGCACTCGCACTTCGATCTTGCGGAACTTCCCGTCGATCAAAGGCTCACGCGAGTAATAGCCCACCGTGTACTGCGTTCTTACCTCTTCGGTGATCTGCGCAAAACTTGTCTCAATCCCCTTGGTCCGGTACTCCGCATAAGTCTGTCCGCCCGTAGCCGCCGTGTATACCGGTAGGATGTTATCGCGCATCATCAGGGGCAGGTGGATGCGGTCCAAAAAGCCCATCCCGGTAACGCTCGCATCGCCAACCAGCGTCGCATACACCGCAATCTTGTTCGTCTGCAGATATTTGATGACGTCCTTGGTCTTGGCCGTCGATCCATATTCCTTACCGTCTGAGATCACATAAACAATCCGTCGGCGACCCTTCCCCGCCCGCGTAGTCGCCTTGGCCGCCTCAAAGATCGCATCGTTCAGCGTGTGCACCTCGCGCGGTACCTGGCTCACGCCTTGCGGGCTGCCAACGCCACCGCCAGACGATAGTGGAGTCATGTTCCTCTCCGCTCCGCCATTGATATTGATTCCCCCGCCCAAACCCTCGCCCGGCGCGTAGTACATCGGCTCGCGACCCACCGCCTTTGACCGCTCCACGACAGCTTGCAGCCGGCCGCTCTGCCCACCCGTAAAGTCGGTCTGCATCTTCGGGCCGTTGTTGTAGGTAAAGACCGCAACCTCGTCGTAAGGCGTAAACGCCCCCTGCAACGCGCCAAGAGAGTTATTCACCCTCGTCATCACGTCAAACGGCATGCTCTGGTCGATCACCAGTGCGATCGAAAGCGGAAATGGATCGACTGTGAAGTTCGTCATATGCTGCCGCAGGCCATTCTCGTAAACGCGAACATCGCGCCACGTCAGCCCCGGAATCAGCCGTCCTTTGGAGTCCTTCACGGCAAATGGAACTTCCACAAAATTCGCGGTCAGGCTGGGCAGCAGAAAGGCATTCGGTCCCTGGCCAGCAGGCGAAACTTCAGGCGCCGCTTCCTGCCCATCCGCCGGCACCTGCGCGGTAGGGGAAGACGGCAAGCTCGTCCCCGGAGCCTTCTGGAACGCGTCCTCTGGCGTCGTATCGCCATTCTCCGTTGGTGTCGTCCCTTTGCCCGGCGCGACGGGTGCAAGCCCCGGAACCTGCGGCTTTGGTGCATCCGGAATCGTCTGCTGCTGCGTAGCGGTCGTCCCAGCCTGTTGACCCATCAATATCAGCGCCATCGCGCCTGCGATCAAAATCTCTTTCACTCAAATCCCCCTGCCAACGGTACAGCCTACCAGCCAGATTACCAGCGCAATTCCGCTTCGTCTTCCGATGGTGTCACCTATTGGACGCATTCACCCTCGACCCCGTTGCTGGCTCGCCTGGATACGGCCACTTTCTCATCTCCTTCGTTCACAATTCGTCGTCTAATGGAAATATGCGTCTCGCTGCCAAACTTGCTCTCGCCGCTCCGCTGTTTCTCTCCTCAACCTGTCTTGCACTGCACGCGCAGGAGGCTCCAAGCCCCACCGGCCCTCCTCCCCGGTCCAAGGCGTCAGCCCAAACCGAAGAGCCTCAGGACGTCCAGACCCTCAAGATCGGCACCAACCTCGTCAATCTCTACTTCTCCGCGCGCGATAAAAGCGGTTACATCACCAATCTAAAAAAAGATGACTGCCTCGTCGCCGAAAACAAAGAGCCGCAGGTCATCAAAAACTTCACCCAGGAAAAGAACCTCCCGCTCACTATCGGCATTCTGCTCGATACCTCCGGCTCCCAGACCAACGTCCTGCCGCTCGAACAAAGCGCAGGCGCCGAGTTCCTGAAAGACGTCCTCACACCCAAAGACGAGGCTTTCCTCATCTCCTTCGATATCAATGTCGATCTTCTCGCAGACTATACGAACAGCCCCCGCGAGATCCGCCGCGCTATGGACAAGGCCCACATCAACACCGGCGCCGGAACCGGCTCAGTCACCGGCAACTCCAACCCCAAAGGCACACTTCTCTACGACGCCGTCTACCTTGCTGCCCATGACAAACTCCGCCAGGAAGCTGGTCGCAAGGTCCTCGTCATGCTCACCGACGGTGGCGAACAAGGCTCTCAGGAAACCCTGAAGACTGCTACCGAGGCTGCCCAGAAGGCCAACGCCATCATCTACGTCATCCTCATCGCCGACCGCGGCTTTTACTCCGGCCTGGGCATGGGATTCAGTGGCGACCGCGAGATGGAGCAACTCACGCACGACACCGGCGGCCGCGTCATCAACGTCGGTGACAATGCCAAAAAGCTTCAGGACGCCTTCGACCAGATTCAGGACGAACTCCGCACCCAGTACCTGCTCAGCTACACACCCAAAAACGTCAATTTTGATGGCAAATTTCGCCCAATTAACCTCGACTGCGGTAACAAGTTAAAGATCCAGACCCGCAAGGGCTACTACGCGATCCCCGAAGGAGA
>JAYVDT010000119.1:0-1887 GCA_043749265.1 Rhodanobacteraceae bacterium
TAAGCGCCGACATTGCGGCAAACTCCGACAGGTTTTTTGGCTATGAGATCCCGACCGACTTCCGTCTCGAAACCCGTCACCCCCAGCTCTTCCCGACGAACGTCCGTCCCGAAACCCTCGCGCAGGACGCCGACTTGAAGCAGAAAGCAGCTTCCGGTGACCTGAAGTCCGCACAGTTTCTCCGCTTTACCTCGCACGTTCGCACCCCGCACCCGGAAAACGATCAGGTTAATGCCCGCTGGTACCCCGCCAGCGCCGAGCAGGAAGAGAAGTTTCGGCGCCTCGGCAAGCCGCGCCAGGCCATGATCGTGATGCCCCAGTGGAACGCCGACGCCTTCTCTCACAACGCCCTATGCGAGATCTTCAATCGTTCCGGTGTCTCCTGCCTGCGACTCTCAAAGCCTTACCACGATATTCGCCGCCCGGCTGAGCTCGAACGGTCCGACTACGCCGTCTCCGCCAACATCGGACGCACGATGGCCGCGTGCCAGCAGGCGGTGGTGGACATCCGCTGCTGCCTGGACTGGCTTCAGGGACAGGGCTACGAGCAGTTCGGCGTCCTCGGCACCAGCCTGGGCTCCGCCTACGCATTCATCGCCGCTGCGCACGACTCCCGCATCCAGGTCTGCGCTTTCAATCATGCGTCCACGTGGTTTGGCGACGTCGTCTGGACCGGCCAGAGCACACGTCACATTCGCAAGGCATTTGAGCAGGCCGGACTGACCCAGGAGACGACGCGCGAGGTCTTCCGCGGCGTCAGCCCCATGGCCTACATGGAGAAGTTTGCCGCGAATCCCAAGCGCGTGCTCGTCGTCCACGCAAAGTACGACCTGACCTTCCTGGAAGAGTTCTCGCTGGACGTTCTGAAGAATTTCGAAGCCCACCAGGTTGACTACATCTCCCGCGTGCTGCCCTGCGGCCACTACACCACGGGCGAGACTCCCTACAAGTACATCGACGCATGGTACCTGGGAAGCTTCATCCACTCCGCCTTCAAGAAACTAGCCCTTGCAGACCTCAAGCCGCAGGCCTGAACCGATTTGCCCCTACTCCGCAACCTCTTCTTCCGAATGCAGAACCGAAAAAACACACGGCGAAAAGACCATCACAACGAACACTGCGGTAATCATCAGATCGAACATTTGAACTTCTCCTCGGGCGAAGGCCTTGGGCCTCTCGACAACCTAAGAATCGCCCCTTTTCGCTGCCCTTCCCATTCCCCATCAGGGTCTCCGCGGCTCACGCCCGCAGCATTACTTTCGGACGCCGTTTGCCACGGAAGTACCCTTGCTTTTTCTCACCCGGCCAAATCTGATCCGCATCTTCGAAAGCCCATACGACTCGCTGGCATAAAATAAAGGTCTATGTCGATTGACCTTACCGCTACTCTCGCCGCCTCCGATCCTGAAATCGCCGCGCAGATCGAAAACGAAGTCGTCCGCCAGCACGAAGGCCTCGAGATGATCGCCTCCGAGAACTTTGTCTCGCGCGCCGTGCTTGAAGCAGTTGGCTCCGTCTTCACCAACAAGTATGCGGAAGGCTATCCCGGCAAGCGCTACTATGGCGGCTGCGAGTTCGCCGACGTCATCGAAAATCTGGCCCGCGATCGAGCCAAACGCCTCTTCGGAGCCGAGCACGTCAACGTCCAACCGCACTCCGGCTCCCAGGCCAACGCTGCCACGTTCATGACGCTCCTCACCCCCGGCGACACCATCCTCGGACTCGATCTCGCGCACGGCGGCCACCTGACTCACGGTCATAAGCTCAACTTCTCTGGCAAGCTCTACAACGTTGCGCGCTACCAGGTCCGCAAGGATACCGAGACCATCGATTACGACGCACTCGAAGAGCAGGCCGTCCGCGAGAAGCCGAAGATGCTCATCGGTG
>JAYVDT010000120.1:0-6554 GCA_043749265.1 Rhodanobacteraceae bacterium
ACAGAGCGAAGGCAACGCCAAGGGTCAGGCCGCATGACCACCACCCCGCTGATTACCATCTATGTCCGCCACTCGGCGGGATGCAAATATGCAGGCGATGAGTTCGCTAAGCGCTGCGACTGTCGGAAGTGGCTGCGCTGGACGCAAGACGGCACCCGCCAACGGCGCAAGGCGGACACGCGGTCTTGGGCTGAGGCCGAGCGGGTGAAGCGCGATCTCGAAGACCAGTTGACCGGCCATGCGGCTCTGGTGGGCCCGGAGGCCAAGAATCTCCGCGCCGCCGTGGAGGTCTTCATCGCCGACAAGAAGGTGCAAGGCATTACGGCGGACGTGATCTCAAAGTATGAGCGAGAGCTGGGACGTCTAGCCTCCTACTGCGAGGCGCAGGCAGCTTACACCGTCACAGGTCTGACCAGGCCTATGCTGACCGGCTACGCCTCCACCTTTGAAAAGCAGTACCCGAGCACGCAAACCCGGGCCGCCGTCCGCTCCCGCACCACCGGCTTCCTGCGCTACTGTCACGAGGCGCAGTGGATTCCGCGCATCCCTACGATCACGAAGATCCAGGTCGACGAGGCTCCGACGCTCCCGTTGTCCACGCACGAGTATGCCCGCCTGTTGGCTGCCGCCGACAAGTTCGTGGGACCGGCGGCACCGGCTCACGTCCGCGCCCTGGTCGAGTTGATGCGCTGGAGCGGCCTGGCTATCGGGGACGCCTTGACGCTGCCGAAAGCCGAGATTATCCAGTTGGGGGGCCGGTACCGCGTGGCCACCGTGCGGCAGAAGACCAAAACCGACGTAAGCGTTTCCCTGCCCCCGGACGTGGCGCGGTCGATCCTAGCCGTGAAGAATGAAGGCCCGTTCTTGTTTTGGGACGGCTCGTCCGACATTGTGAAGAGCTGGACGAAGTACGTCATCGCGCCGCTCTTCAAGGCAGCCAAGATTGACCGGGGCGGCAACATGATGAGCCACCGCCTCCGAGATACCTTTGCCGTGCACTACCTGGAGCAAGGAGTCCCTCTTGAGGACGTTAGTAAGCTCCTGGGCCACCTCTCCACAAAAACCACCGAGAAGCACTACGCCAGATGGAGTCGGGGCCGTCAACAGCGCTTAGATGGGTTGGTCGAAGGCGCATGGAACTCAACCGCAGTGTCTTAGGCTCTCCGCACCTTCACTTGGCGGTCCGAGATGTAGCGCTCCAAGGTGCGCCGAGGAATGCGTAGCACCCGCTTGCGGCGGCGATGAATGGTGCCCGGCGTCCCGATGTCGATGACTCCATCGAGGACTCCAAACTGCTTAAGCACGGTATCCTCCGAGACGGCGAGGATTGTTGCGACATTGGCTACGGTGAGAAACTCGGGGCTCACTTGCTTGGTTTCAGAGATTGCGGAAGAAGTCGACATGCGGGGGAAATACCGCTAGCCTCCCCCGAGCCCTGAATATCAACGCCACTTTTAATTCAGGGGCGTCCTGCCTGCCGCTCATCCTTCCAGGAGCCTGCGAACCTCTGGGCAATTGTGAAAGCTGCTCTCCGGGATTAAATCGTCCTCGCTGGCGATCACCCCACCGCACGCCAGGCACACCCCCACGCCCGGCGCACCCCGGTCGGCCCAGTCCTCGACCTCAGCGAGATTGTCCAGTGGTTTGATCCTGACCCATTGCTCCCCCACGTCCGGCCTCCGAGCCCCAACATTGAGTGATTGGGCACCATCCATATCCTAGCGCCGGGCATAACCTCATAAGAGCAGGGTGGTTATAGAGAGAGAACGGCCTCTCCCGCGCGAGGGCTTTCTAGCGCGGCTAGAAGCACACCCTGGCCCACTGTTGACGGACGCCTATGGACGTTGAATTCGAATCGGCAATTTAATGTGTAGAGAACGCGGATATCGGTCTCTGACACCCCAGATTCGTCCATCTGGATGACAACGTTCTTCGCGAAAGCATGGGCTCCTATAGCAACGTCCTTGTCCACAGTGCCATCGGGGAAGGGGCCAGATAAATGGACATGCGTGACATGGCCTGGAGGTAGCTTGCTCAAGAGAAGACGGCAGTCATGAAAGTAGTACTTGCCGTTAAAAACGTCTTCCCCTGAACCCGCGAAATCTTTTGGATCAGCTTGTTGGACAGAGGTAGTCCTTGCATCGCACTCGGGCAGAGGCATCGAGGATTCTGTAAGGCTCACGGTCCTGTAGGAAGCGAGGGTTGAGATCGTCTCCCAAGACTGTTCGACCTCCGGAAAGCGCTTCGTGGCGGACACGACAGCAGGGACCAACTCCTGAATCTTCCGTTGGTCAGGTGGCTTCCCCGCCGATACCGCTACATCCACCTGCGCTTTGACGAGGGACATATGGGCCGAAACACTCTGGGGGGTATCGGACTTTAGCAACTGACTCACAATTTCGTGCGTACCGCCGTCAGCGATACGTTGCTTGAGCTTCGCAACTTCAACCTCGGTCTGAATCTGCCTCTTCTCTACTCCATCGAGCTTGCCCCATAGAGTTCCGGCGACTAACAAGATCAATCCCGCGAGTAGGCTTGCGACGAAGGCGTTGTTCGACAGGCTGAGCCACGAAGGTGACGTTTCTTCTTTTCGAATTCGTTTATCTCGGCTTTTGGTTGGCATACTGGGGTGGCCTAAACATTGCTTCGTGAAGTGTCGTTTGATTGTAGCGTCAGTCGGCGATGGCACCTCGAAACTGCCAGCATGTTCGCCTTATATTCTCTATACTCGCTTATGGACGGAGAGCGGGCATCCTCGACACGGCAGCGACTCGCAGGCAAAGTCTGCTGCGCCTGCCGTAATTCCCTCCCCCCTGACCCCACCGGCGAGCGTTACTGCGAACGCTGCGCTCCGCGCCGCCGGATATGCATGCATTACATGCTGGCCAGGGGTGGCTGGTATTGCCAGTTCCTGGAAGAGGACCTCAAGACGCCCCTACGCCGAACCTTCACCTTCGCCACCGAGGAAAAGGTCCTGGACATGGCCAAGCGCGGCGGAGCGGAGTGGACGTCGGACCGGGAGGCGATGGAATACGGGCTCCGGCAAGGGCGCGGGAATGTCTGGCTCAGGCTGACGGCTGAGCAGTACGCAAAGCTGCGATAACAGAAAACCTCAAAAGACATCCGCCAACGTCTACTGGATGGATGTACAGCATGGCTAATATGCGCACAGCGGCAGCGAGACGCTCTCACACAGACGGTATCGCGTGGGCGACCATCGACGCGCATATCCCTCCGCTACGCCCCGAGGGCTACCGCTCTTCTCGCCCCTCCAATTACCAGGAGCTTTGGGAGGCGGTCCAGGCCTACCAGCCACACCCCAACGACAGCGATGCTCCGCCGTGGATGTGGCCCGCCTTCGAACACGCCTGGAGCAACTTCCTCCATGAGTTCTTCTACTGGCGGCTGGCCGACTTCTTCGCGGTTCCGCCTTCTGCAGAGCTGGGGCCGGAGCGCTGCGCTATGCTGGCCGGTTCGGCGGAGTACCTCTGCCATCGCTACGACCTGGATGTGCCGGAGTGGGTCGCTGACCACCGCTTCCAACTCCCTCACCTTCAGGACTTCTATCCCGAGAATCCGGCGACGCGGTTCGCCCGCTGCCAGCGAGCCGCGCCCGAGTTCCTGAGCCTCAACCTCATCTTCGAGGCTCGCAACCTCATTACTCTCTAGGCCGCAACACCAGCAGGGGGCACGGGTAGTATCTTTCTAAGATGACAGCCCGCGCTGCGTATTGTCAGAATGGTCACTTGGTGGGCATCTGTCCTTCTTCGTCAGTCACTCGACACTACCTAGAAGCCAAACGGCAAGTTTTCCGTTGCAGTTCCGAGGCGGGTCTGTCGGGATAAGACGCACATAAAGTTTAGCTGCATACTGGCGTGGACATAGTCCACCCTGCCTTCATAGACTTGCGACTGCTTTGACGTGGACCAGATAGGCGACAACGTTGATCGTCAGGAGGTAATGGCCCCAGCGCTCATGTGAGCCCCGGGGCCTACTCGGCTATGAGTTGGGGCAACCTTCGTTCAGCAACGCCAAGCCAACTCGCCCGCCGAGGTGCCCGCTCAGTTTGTGAGCGGCGACATGGACTGCCACGGCTTGCCTTTGAAGGACAGCCAGCACTTCCATTAGCAGAATCGAACTCCGGCTAGTGCGACTACGGTCATCAATGAGAAGCGTGGAGAAGTGTGTGTCTCCCGCGCAGACCTGCCGGATTCGCTGGCTTATCCCGGGAGGGTCAAGCCGGAGATACGTTGGTTCGCGGCACGTTGAACGAGTCGCTAGTCATTTAGATGACGAGGACGAATTTGATCTACAAAATTCGAGCACTCAGAGGCTGTAGGACGAAAAAACGGGATGTAACTTTACCGCCGAAGGGCTAACGGCCCGTCCTAGAGGCAGCCAAGCGTTTGGTAGTAGCCGTCCCCAGTCAGAGGGAGTTGGGCTAACGGCTTGTTGAACATCGCTCCACATTCTCACCCACAACTCGACAATATGTCAGGTTGCCTAGATCCTGCCTGCTAGGTCTTGAACTGCCGACCGGCATTGCGAGGTGTGCAGTAGAGGGCTACTCCTTCTGCGTAGGGAATGCCCAATACTTCGCATAACTTCGCCATCGTGTCGGGGTTTGGCCGGGATCGGTCATTTAGGTAAAAGTACACAGACGTTTTCATTCATGGGTTTGAAGACCCTAAAAGCCAACGTGCGTGTAATGCTGCTCTCCATCTTTCAGACGCTCCCTAGCCTTTTCGAGAGACCTCTTGTAGATGCTAACCACCTCATTTGCGCCGTGTTTATGACCAGTTAGTTCGGATACGGCAATCAGCAGGGCGAGTGTGCCTTCGTCTGGGGCGTTCTCTTCCATATCGGTTTCTCTCCTGCCGACCATCATACCGCGCCCAATTGGACCGTGGGAGTCAAGTATATAAATCCCATTTGAATGATTCGTACGCGAACTCGACCTGACATGACAAACGATAAATTACTGGCCAAAGAACCGGCACATGAGTACCTTGGGCGATTGAATTCGTTGTTACAAGGGCCAATTTCGTTGCATGCGCCAGGTATTCACACCCCTTAACGATGAATCCGCAGATATAGTCCAGATTCTTATGCTGTTCGCGTCCGAATATAGATTTCATATCCTCCTTTTGGGATGAACTCTGCTTCTTTCCACCTAGATAAGGCGGATTCCCGCAGACGAATGTTTCGCCCCCGGCGGTCTCGAAGTCAATTTCAGGCTGACGAAGCGGGGTCTGGAACAGGTCGTCAGAATGGAGCTTAACCCCCAATCCGTCGGGCGGGCAGACCTTCAGCCAATCCAGCCGAAGCGCATTCGTCGGTTTGCTGTCGAAGGGCCTAGCCACCAGACCGCATTCCTGGTCGATGCTTTCGAGGTGGCTACCAAGAAGGGGGTGGTTCGGGTCGATGTGGCCAAGACGCAAGACTGGCGAGCGCCTTGTCTCCTGCCGAAGTTCGGCGGGGACGAAGCTTCGCATAACCTTCAAGAAGATCCGATTCATTACAGCTCCAGCGCTGGCGCGATTCCGCACCAGCCGGCAACCGAAATGACACCATCGCTGGCACATATACGCACCAGCGATGGAACCTATCCCAATCATTCCGCAGCACTTGCAGGCGCCCGAGAAGTACAGACAAAGTTGAAACCTAAAGAAAGTCCTCCTTTTGAAGCTCGACTTCCAAACGCCCAAACGAGCAACGACGCGACATTCGCGTCACCATTGACTTCGAAAGTGGTTGTCCCGCATCACGGCTCCTCCGTCCCGTTTCACGCCTTGGACTTCGCATTCCACTCAATCAACGGGATCGGCTCTATGGCCCCGGACCAACTACGCCGGATCGTCATGTGGGCATGGCACGAGGACCGTTTCTGGGCACCTAAGCTAAAGCAAGTGCAGTCGGAAGAGGCTCTCGCCCGATTGCTCAAGTCGATTGGCCCACAGGTACCAAAGTCCTACCGCGTTCCGGGATGGGCAGAAGCGGACATTGTCGGACGGGCGGACAAGCAATGTCAGCTTTGCGGTGGGGGTGGAAGCCTCACCACCCCTGATAGGGGTTACCCAGAGCATCTGGGAATTCAAAAGTCCGTTGAGTGTTCATGCGTGCAGAAATCGACCACGCCTTGGAGGCGTTCCGACTAAACTGCTTTCTCACCGGTCGAATACGGTCTTATATACGAAAGCCATGCCCATGCCTTCCGCTGCATCGGCCTCCGCAACTCGCAACGCCCCACTCCCCGGAGCCACCACCGGCAGTGCCTCGCTCGCCATCGTCTCCGGATTCCCGCCACACCCCGGCGCTCCCAATCGCTCGCCGGACTTCCCTACACGCTTCTCCGCGACAGCCTCACAAACATCCTGGCCAAGGCAGGGGTGCCCGTCCCTTCAGGAACGTCTCCCTACAAACCTGGGTACGGCCTGCGGAACCCGTGCCTCATTCATCGCAGTCTCACCGCGATGAGTGGGACACCCCCATCGTTGACTTTCCAGGATCCTTTGTTTGTCATCCCAAAGGAATCTGCGCTTGCCCAGTCGCCG